>NZ_JBSHBN010000212.1:9115-13571 GCF_053612025.1 Kitasatospora sp. NPDC054768 | reverse complement strand
GTACGGGCCCCTTGCCGTACCGGGGTGGAAGCCCCTCGCCGCCGGGCGGTCAGTTGCCGCCGTGGACCAGGTTGAGCGAGAAGCCGTCGCCGGTGGGGACGGACGGCGTCCGGACCGTCGTCACCCCGGTCGCGGCGTCGTAGTGCCAGCCCGAGCCGGCCGCGTCGAGCGCGGCCGCCGAGTCCAGCCGGGGCAGCGGGCCCGCGTCGCCGGCCACCAGGCGCGGGGCGGGGCGGCCGTGCACGGTGAGGCGGTACGACCGCTGGGCCGGCTTGCCGGCGTAGTCGCCCTCGCTGGCGCCGATGCGGACGTTGGTCACGGCGCGGTTGGTGTGCACGTCCACCTGCTGGGTGGCCGAGGAGCCGGCGTTGAACTGCCGGGTGACGCCGTCGTCCTCGTACAGGGTGTAGGAGGAGTCGCCCGCGGCCTGCGGGTAGAGGTCGTAGTCGAGCTCGGAGCGGTCCCGGTTCTCCCAGGACAGCGTGCCCTTGGGCCACATCGGGACGATCGCGCCGCCGCGGACGAACAGCGGCAGGGTGTCGAGCGGGGCGGAGTAGCCGTTGACCGTGGTCGGGCCCTGGTAGGTGCGGCCGGTCCAGTAGTCGGTCCAGGTGCCCTCGGGCAGGTAGATGCCGTCGCGCACGGTGGTGTCCGAGTAGACCGGCGCGACCAGGAAGTCGGGCCCGGCCAGGAACTCGTACGTGGCGTTCGGGCCGAGGGCGTTCGGGTCGTGCGGGTACTCCAGGGCCAGCGGGCGGACCGCGCCGACGCCGGTGCGGGTGGCCTCCGCGGAGAGGGTGTACATGTACGGCAGCAGCCGTTCCTTGAGCTGCAGGTACTTGCGGTTGATCGAGGTGTAGGGCTCGCCGTCCAGCCAGGGCTGCTGGTCCCGCTGCTGCTTGCCCGTCATGTCCCGGGCCCAGCCGTCCATGGTCATGATCGCCGGGAGGAAGGCCTTCCACTGCAGGTCGCGGGCGTACATCTTGGGGTCCCGGCGGTAGATCGAGCCGACGTCGCCGGTGTTGTAGGCGATGCCGGACATGGTGGCGCCGGCATAGGTCGGGATCTGCCAGCGGATGTAGTCCCAGGACAGGCTCTGGTCACCGCTCCACAGCACGCCGCAGCGCTGCGCGCCGGCCCAGGAGACCGGCAGCCAGACGAAGCCGCGGGCGTCGCTGTTGTCCTCGATGCCGGCCTTGGCCTGGTCGCAGGCGTTCAGCGCGAAGTCGTAGCCGTTGCCGACCCAGGCCACGTCGAGTTTGCGCACCCGCACGCCGGCCTTGACCTCCTCGGCCTGGTTGGGCAGGCCGTTCTGGGTCCACAGGCCGAGCTGGGCGTGGTCCTTGCGCAGGCCCGTGCCGGTCTGCGGCAGGTTCTCGTAGCCGCAGCCGTAGCCGTCGTTGACCAGCATCCAGCCCAGCGGCATCTGGTTGTCCACGTAGCCGTCGGCGACCTTCAGCGCGTCCAGGGTGTGGCGCTCGCCGCGGTTGGCGTTGTGCAGGTAGCAGTCGGAGTCGCCGGGCTCCAGCCCGTAGACGGGCGGCATGAAGGGCTTGCCGACCAGGTCGGTGTACCGGCCGATCACCGCCTTGACGTCACCGGTGAAGTAGTAGGCGTCCAGGCGGCGTTCCTGCTGCCCGGTGCGGACGGGCGAGCCGAAGTCGTAGATCCCGGGCGTGAAGGTGTTGCGGAAGACGCCGTAGCCGGCGGAGGAGACGTAGAAGGGCTGGGAGTTGTTCCAGCCGCCCTCGTTCCAGTCGGTGCTGTTGGCGACGTGGACGGTCCGGTCGCGGTGCGAGAAGGAGCCGTTCTGCTCGCCGCCGCCGAAGAACTGCTCGTCCGCGCCGCGCACCAGGCTCTGCCGCAGTCCGCCGGTGCTCCAGCGCAGTGGGGCGCTCTCCTGCCAGAGGGCGGTGCGGTCGTCCGACGTGTACAGGCCGAACCGCAGCGGGTGCTTGTAGACCCGCAGGACCAGGCCCTTGGAGCGGATGCCGTAGTACGCCCCGGCGTCGAAGGTGCTGGTGTCCCGCTGCGGCTCGGGCTGCGTGCGGACGATCGTGCTGCCCGCCGGATCGGTGAGGACGCCGTCCGGGGCGGCGCGCAGGCGCAGCTGGTCGTCGGCGAGGAAGTCGACCCGGGCCTTCAGGGTGCCCGCGGAGATGTCGTAGCTGCCCTGGGAGCCGCCGAAGCCGGTCAGGTCGCCGGCGTCGGCGGTCTGCGGCAGGTAGGCGGTGCCGGTGTAGGAGCCGCCGTGGACGTCGTAGGGGACCACCAGGACGCGGTAGGTGCCCGAGGCCTTCGGGATCACCGTGGCCTCCGGGTCGGCGGTGCCCGCGCTGCTGGCCACCTGCTTGCCGGTGGCGTCGTAGATGTAGAGGTCGAAGTCGTCGGTGCGGTTCTGCCAGCGGACGGACACCGGGACGCCGCCCTCCGGATTGTCGTCCCAGTAGCCGGCCGGCACGTTCACGGTGAGGTCGAAGTGGTCGCAGACCGTGCCGCCCGGGTCCTGCGCGGCCGGGGGGCAGCTGCCGGGGTCGCCGAGGGTGCCCTTGGCGTACTGCGGGCTCTGCCAGGTGACGCTCTGGTGGCCCTGGTCGAGGACGGCGGAGCCGGGGGTCGCGGCCCGGGCGGGGAGGACGGGCCCGGCCAGGGCGGGGAGGACGGCCAGGGCCGCGGTGAGGGCGGCCCGGCGGAGGTGGGGCCGGAGCAGGCGCACGGTGGTGTCTCCGTTCGACGGTGAAGAGGTGGGCGGTCAGGACCTGCCGGACGCGCCCGGGCGGGCGATCGGGCGCGGTGGCGAGGGCACGCGGTGGTGAGGGCACGCGGTGGTGAGGGCGAACGGCGCCGGTCAGGGACAGCGCCGGTCCCCGAGGACGACGGACCGGGTGAGGTGCCGCGGCCGGTCCGGGTCGCAGCCCCGCGACTCGGCCACCGCGACGGCCAGCCGCTGGGCCCGGACGAGGTCGGCCAGCGGGTCCAGGGCGCCGTCCGTTCCACCGGATCCGGCGACCAGGAGGGCGCCGGCCCGGGTGATGTCCTCGGCGAGCCCGGCGGGCGGCGCGCCGAACACCCAGGCCACCCGGCCCGGTTCGGCGATGCTGATCGGCCCGTGCCGGTACTCCATCGCCGGGTACGCCGCGGTCCGGGCGCCCGCCGCCTCGCGCCGTTTCAGCTGGACTCCTTGTCGCCGTAGTCGGCAACGACCAGTTTGAGCGTCACCTTGCCGTCGGCGTCGGTGCCGCCGCCGCTGCCATCGCTGCCGCAGGAGGTGAGGGCGAGGGCGCCGAGGGCGCACACCGTGAGGAGGGCCGGCACACGTTTGTCCACCGCAGTTACCGCCTTCGTATGCGCTTGATGAGTGATCGGAGATGCTTGATACACGCTGATTCTGCGCAGATGCGAAAGAGCTTCCTGTGTTAGTGAGTTCATGTCAACCGTTGCGGCGACAGAAACGCCCGGCCGGGAGGCCCGGCCGGGCGTTGCATGAGCAGGTGCGGGATCCGGGCCTGCGGGGTCCGGACTTTCGGGACCCGGGTCCGTGAGGCCGGCGGCCCGGCGTCAGGCGCGCAGGACCCGTACCCCGTCGGCGGCGATCGCCTCCTCCTGCTCCGCCGTGGCCTCGGCGTCGGTGACCAGGTCGTGGACCTCGGAGAGCGGGCAGATCCGGGCGAAGGTGACCCGGCCGTTCTTGCTGCTGTCGGCCAGGACGACCGACCGCGCGCTGCTGCGCAGGAACGCGCGGTCGGTCTGGGCCTCCATCTCGTCGTGCGTGGTGCAGCCCTCCTGGGGGGTCAGGCCGTCCACGCCGATGAACGCGATGTCGAGGTGGTACTGGGCGAGCATCCGGTCGGCGGCCGGCCCCACCAGTTCGTAGCTGGTGGTCCGGGCGATGCCGCCGACCACCACCAGGCGGATGTCCGGCCGGACGATCAGGTCGGCCGCGATGTTGACGGCGTTGGTCACGATGGTGATCCCGCCGCGTTCGGCCAGGACGCGGGCCAGCTCGCTGGTCGTGGTGCCGCCGGTCAGGCCGACCACCGCGCCGTCGGGCACCAACCGGTCGGCCGCCAGGGCGATCCGGCGCTTCTCCGCCTGCCGCGTGCCGTGCTTGTGGCGCAGCGGCAGTTCGAGGTTGACGGCGCCGGTGACCGCCCCGCCGCGGGTGCGGTGCAGCAGGCCCTGGTCGTGGAGTTCCTGCAGGTCCCGGCGGACGGTGGCCGCCGACACCCGCAGGAGCCCGGCCAGCTCGTGCACGTCGGCGCTGCCCGTCTCGGTGAGGTGCGTGAGGATCCGGGAGGTGCGGTCAGCTTTGAGCATGGCGGAAGTCTAGTGCCGTTCGTGCGAGGGACGATCTTTGCGCGGAGCTGCGTGGAACCGCTCGGAACGGGAGCAGTGGGCGCGCCGCCCGAGGGGAGCGCCCCCACCCGCGGGGCGGGGGCTGCCCCCCCGGGCCGCG
>NZ_JBSHBN010000212.1:0-9105 GCF_053612025.1 Kitasatospora sp. NPDC054768 | reverse complement strand
CGCGCGCGGCCCCCCACCCCCCCGCCCCGGTCCCCCCCCCCGCGCCCGGCCCGCCCCCCCCCCCGACCGGAGGCCGGGGAGCTGCCCCCCGGGGCAGCGGTCCGCCGGCCCGGGCCGGTTCAACGGCCACCGACCGGGCCGGTGCTGTCCCGGACGACGAGCTCGGGGCGCAGCAACTGGATCGAGTTGGCCGGGCTGCCGGAGCGGGTGAGGGCGCGCAGCAGCAGTTCGACCGCTTCCCGGGCCATCTCCCGCTTGGGGATGGCCACGCTGGTGAGCGCCGGTCGGGCCACGCCGACCTCCGGGTTGTCGTCGTGCCCGACGATCGACAGGTCGTGGGGCACGGAGCGGCCCGCTTCCCGGGCGGCCTCCAGCGCCCCCAGGGCGAGGACGTCGTGGGTGGCGAAGAGCGCGGTGATCGTCGGGTCTGCGGTGAGCGCCGCCGTCGCCGCGGCGAAGCCGCCCGCGGGGGTGGGTTCGCGCGCGGTGTGGACGGCGTGGTCGGGGACGGTCAGGCCGTCGCCGGCGAAGGCGCGCCGGAAGCCCGCCACCCGCGGGGCGTGGTCGGGACTGGCGAGCACCGCGACGCGCTCGTGCCCGAGTTCGCGCAGGTGGCGCCCGGCCAGGTGGCCGGCCCGCTCGTAGTCGATGGTGACCACGGGGAAGCGGTCGGGGGCGTCGGTCTCCCAGGCGCACAGGGCGACCGGGAAGGAGGCCTCGGCCAGCAGCGGCAGGTGGTCGATCAGGTCCCGGTCGCCGGCGATCAGCAGCGCGTCCACCGAGCGGCTGGTCAGGCTCGCCAGGTGACGCTTGGCGCGCTCGCCGTCGAGCCGGGTGGTGCAGAGCAGCAGGTGGTAGCCGTTCGCGTCGAGGACGTCCTCGACCTCCTCGACGATGTCGGGGTAGAAGGAGCCCGTCACCGTGGGGACCAACAGGCCCACCGTCCGGGTGGCGCCGGTGGCCAGGGAGCGCGCGACCAGGTTGGGGGTGTACCCCAGTTCCCCGATCGCGGCGCGCACGCGGGCCGCCGTCGCCGGGCTCACGGCCCCCCGTCCCCGGATGACGTTGGAGACGGTCTGCTTCGTGACCCCGGCGCGCTCGGCCACGTCCTGCATCGTCACCATGACTGGATCCTTCGACTTTACCGGTCAACTTGCTTTCGGTGAAAGGTAGGGCACCGGTGAAGGGGCGTCAAGGTCGATCAAACCCCAGCTCCGGTCGGCAACTTGAGAGTCCCTTGCGCAATCGGTGTCGAAGCGACGCAGTCCGGGGCAGGTTTTTGCAAGGACTCTTGATTTACCGGTCAACCCGACCGTATCGTCCCAGCCATCCAGCCGCTCCCCGTCCTCGGGCCCCGGCTGACGACACGTCCGCGCGGCATCTCGCGCCTCCGAGAGGAACCACCCATGGGGAGAACGACCATGCCCGCCGCCCGCATCATCGGGGCGGCCACCGCCGTCGCCCTCGCGCTCGGAGCGAGCGCCTGCGGCAGCGGCTCGGAGGGCGGCGCGAAGGCCGCCGGCAGCTTCACCTACTGGTCGATGTGGCGCGCCGACGAGCCGCAGGCCAAGGTGCTGAAGGCCGCGATCGACGACTTCACCGCCGCCACCGGCGCCAAGGTGGACGTCACCTGGGCGGGCCGGGACATCGCCAAGAAGATCGGCCCGGCGATCGCCGCCAACCGGGCCCCGGACCTGTGGGACGAGTCCGACGACAAGGTCTACGGCACCACCGCCGCGGCCGGCCAGGCACTGGACCTCTCGCCGGTGCTGCAACTGCAGGTGCCCGAGGAGAACGTCCCGGTCTCCCAGGTCGTCCCGGCCAAGTACTTCGACATGCTGCCGAAGGACCCGTCCGGCTCCAACCACTACGTGATCCCGTACGAGGTCGTCACCAACGCCATGTTCTACAACGCGGCCGACCCGGCGATCGCCGCCGCCATGCCCAGTCCGCCCACCGACTGGGCCGGACTGCTCAAGGTCTGCGACGCGCTGAAGACGGCCGGGAAGGCGTGCATCGCCTCCGAGGGCGAGGACCCCTGGAGCAACGCGCTGTACTTCGACTACCTGCTCAACGGGGCGGGGGTGAACGTCGCGCAGCTCGCCGCCGACAAGTCCGGCGCGAGCTGGGACGATCCGGCGGTCCTCGCCGCGGCGCAGCAGGTGGAGCAGCTGGTGAAGGGCGGCCACCTGATCGAGGGCTACGACGCCACCAAGTACCCCGCGCAGGAGACCAACTGGGCGGGCGGCAAGGCCGCCTTCTACATGGACGGCAACTACGTCACCGCCGAGGTGGCCAAGCAGGTCCCGGCCGGCTGGAGGACGGCGTCGATGCTGCCGCCCACCGCGAAGACCCCGGACGCGAGCCTGTTCGGCTTCGCGATCCCCAAGCGGGCCAGGAACGCCGCCGCCGCACAGAAGTTCATCGCCTTCTTCCTGCAGAAGAAGCACCTGTCCGGGATCTCCACCACCGCGCTCAACCTCACCCCGCGCAGCGACATCCCGGCCCCCGCCGAACTGGCCGACGTCCAGAAGGCCCTGGAGGCCCCGACCGTGCGCCTCGGCTTCGACGGGGTGGCCGGCAGCTGGCTGCCCAAGGTCCTGAACGAGAACTACCTGGACTTCTGGCACGGCAAAACCACGGCCGACCGGTTCGTCGCCACGTGCAAGGCCGACCAGGTCACCTACTGGCAGACCCAGGGCTGACGGTGGCGACGACGATCGACAACCCGCCCCGGACGGACGCCGCCCCGGGCCGGTCCGAGCGCGCCGCCCGCTCCGGCGTCGGCCCGCTGGAGCGCCAGCGCCGCCGGGTGTTCTGGCCCTTCACCGCGCCCGCGCTGATCGTGTACGCGGTGCTGTTCGTCGCCCCGGTCGGCTACGCCCTGTGGACCAGCCTGTACACGTGGGACGGCATGGGCGAGATGGAGTGGCGCGGCCCGCGGAACTACCTCCTGCTGTTCCAGGACCCGAGGTTTCGCACCTCGCTGTTCAACACGCTCGAACTGATGGTCGTCGGAGGCACGATCACCTTCGTGCTCAGCTTCGCGCTGACCCTGGTGCTGCGCGAGATGCGGGCCAGGCTGTTCGCCCGGTCGGTGCTGTTCTTCCCCTCGCTGGTCAACGGCATGGTCTTCGGCATCGCCGCCGGGTTCCTGTTCTCGCCCACCGGCCCGGTCAACCAGGCGCTGAAGCTCTTCGGGGTGACCACACCGCCCAAGTGGCTGTCGACGGACAACCTGCTCCCGATGGTCCTGGGCACCCTGGTCTGGACGGCGACCGGCTACTACACCTCCATCATCATGGCGGCGGTCGACCAGATCCCCGACTACCTCTACGAGGCGGCCGAACTCGACGGCGCCGGCGCCTTCCAGCGCTTCCGGCACATCACCCTGCCGTGCGCCTGGGACGTCATCGCGGTCTGCGCGGTGCTGTGGACCGTCAGCTCGGTGAAGATCTTCGAGCTGATCCTGCTCTACGGCGGCAGCACCAACGCCTATCCGCCGGTGAGCAGTTGGAACACCGCCGTGTACGTGTACGCCGAGGCCTTCCCGCAGGGCACCGTCCCCCGGCTGGGCACGGCCACCGCCGCCGCGATCGTCAGCCTGGCCATGGTCACCCTGATCACCGTCGTGCTGCGCCGCCTGCTGCGCCGCGAACCGATCGAGTACTGACCCGTCGCGTCCCGGCCCCCCGCACCCAACCGGAAAGGTCCCTCCCGTGCGACGCAGTAACCGACCCACCGGACTCGCGAGCAGGATCGGCACGGCCGCCGTCTGGATCGTCGTCGCCGCCGACCTGCTGCTGGTCCTGTGGATCCTGCTGACCTCGCTGCGCAGCGGCCCCGACATCCTGCGGCACGGCTTCGGCCTGCCGACCAGCCCGGACACCGGCAACTACACCACCGCGCTCGACGAGGGCGGCTTCGCGCGGGCGGCCCTCAACAGCGTGCTCACCGCCGGCCTCTCCTCCGTGGTCGCCGTCGCCCTCGCCGCCCCCTGCGCCTACGCCCTCGCCCGGCGCCGCTCGCGGACCTCCTCGGCACTGACGATGAGCTTCGCCATGGGCCTCGGCGTGCCCGGCCAGGTCCTGGTGGTGCCGCTGTTCATCGGCCTGTCCCAGGTGGACCTGACCGACAGCGACCTCGGCCTCGGACTGGTCTACGTCGGCCTGGCGATGCCGTTCACCGTCTTCCTGCTGACCGGCTTCTTCCGCGGCATCCCCGGCGTGCTGGAGGAGGCCGCCGTCCTGGACGGCGCCGGCCCGCTGCGCACCTTCGTCCAGGTGGTGCTCCCGGTCGCCCGGGGCGGGCTGGTCACCGCCTTCCTCCTGCAGTTCATCACCGCCTGGAACGAGACCCTGTTCGCCCTCGTCCTGACGAACAGCCAGGGGACGACCACCCTCCCGGTGGCGCTCTCCTCGTTCGTCGCGGCACAGCAGTTCAACGGCCTGGACTTCGGCACGATGTTCGCCGGGGTCTGCATCATCCTCGCCCCGATGATCGCGCTCTTCTCCTGGATGGGCTCGCGGATCATCCAGGGCATGACAGTTGGGATCGGCAAGTGACCTCGACCCTGCGCACCGACCCGCTCCGCATCGACGGGACCCCCGATCCGGTCGGCGGCACCCTGCCGATCCTGCACGGCCTGCCCCGGCAGACCGGCGCCGGCGCCGGGGTCGACGACGAGATGCGCCGCAACCTGGCCTACGGGGTGCCCGACACCCTGCTGCCGTACACCCGGCAGGGCGGGTACGACCGCGTCCGTACCGAGCGCGAACTCCCGTGCGTGGTGCTGGAGAACGAGACCCTCACCGCGACCTTCCTGCCCTCCCTCGGCGGGCGGCTGTGGTCCCTGGTCCACCGCCCCACCGGGCGGGAGCTGCTGCACCGCAACCGGATCCTGCAGCCCGCCAACCTCGCCCTGCGCGACGCCTGGCTGGCCGGCGGGGTGGAGTGGAACCTCGGCGCCACCGGGCACTGGCCGCTGACCTGCGAGCCGCTGCACGCCGTCCGGGTGAGCGCGCCCGACGGCACCCCGGGCCTGCGGATGTACGCCTTCGAGCGGCTGCGGCGCCTGGTGCTGCGGATGGACACCTGGCTGCCCGCCGGCTCCCCGGTGCTCTACGTCCGCATCGCCGTGCACAACCCCGCGCCGACCGAGACACCGGTCTACTGGTGGTCCAACATCGCCGTGCCCCAGGACCGGGACGTGCGCGTCCTCGGCCCGGCCGACCACGCCTTCCACTGCGACTACGTCAGCGACCTGCGCCGGGTGCCCTTCCCGGAGGTCGACGGCGCCGACCGCAGCTACCCCGGCCGGGCGGCGCGCGCCGCGGACTACTTCCTCGACCTCCCCGGCGGCGAACGCCCCTGGATCGCCGCGCTGGACGGCACCGGCGCCGGGCTCGTCCAGACCTCCACCGCCCGGCTGCGCGGCCGCAAGCTGTTCTGCTGGGGCACCGGCACCGGCGGCAGGCACTGGCAGGAGTGGCTCTCCGGCCCGGACTCCGCCTACCTGGAGATCCAGGCGGGCCTGGCCCGCACCCAGCTGGAGCATCTGCCGATGCCCGCCGGCGCCACCTGGTCGTGGACCGAGGCGTACGGGCTGCTGCAGGCCGATCCCACAGCCGTGCACGGGAGTTGGGAAGCCGCCCGGGAGGCCGCCGGCGAGGCGCTGGACCGGTTGCTCCCGCCGCTGGAGCTGGAGCGGGCCGACGCCCGGGCCGGGGAGTTCGGCGCGCCCGAGGAGGTGCTGTCCGAGGGCGGCGGCTGGGCCGCGCTGGAGATCGAGGCCGGTGCCCTGCCCGCCTCGCCCGCCCTGCCCTTCGGCGAGCCGGCGGCCGCCCAGGAACCCTGGCGGCAGCTCCTGAAGACCGGCACGCTCCCGGTCTGCGACCCGCCGGCCGAGCCGGTCACCGGGGCGCACTGGCGGCGGCTGCTGGAGGCGAACGCCACGGACTGGCACGCGCTGTACCAGCTCGGGCTGCTGCGCCTGGCCGACGGGGAGCGGGAGTCCGCCCACGAGGCGTTCGAACGCTCCGTCGCCGTCCAGGCCTCGCCCTGGGCGCTGCGCGCGCTCGCCCTCCTGACCCCGCAAGCGCGGGAGGCCGCCGACCTCATGCTCTCGGCCCACCGACTCCGGCCGGAACTACGGGAGTTGACGATCGAGACGCTGGAGTCGCTGCGGCGCGCCGAGCGCCCCGCCGAGGCACTCGCGCTGATCGAGGCGCTCTCCCCGGCCGACCGGGCGCACGGCCGGATCAGGCTGGCCGAGGCGGAGGCGGCGCACGCCCGCGGCGACGACGACCGGGTCCGGCGGCTGCTGGCCGAGGGCATCCAGGTCGACACCATGCGCGAGGGCGAGCTCTCCCTGGACACCCTCTGGCTCGCCGTCCACCCCGGCACACCGGTGCCCCCGCAGTACGACTTCCGCATGGCGGACGGCTGACCGCCCGCCTCCCCCGGACCACTCTCCCGTTCCGCACCCCCCACAGCAGGGGCGCAACCGTGCGCCCCGCCACGGAAGAGGAGTACCAGTGCCACCTCTACGCACCCGATGGGCCCGCGTCCTCGCCGCCACCGCCCTGGCGGCACTCGGCGCCGGCACCCTGGCCGCCGGACCGGCGCCCGCCGACAGGCCGTCCGCCGACTCACCTGCCGCCGGCAAACCGGCCCCCGCCACGTACACGGTCTCGGTCGGCAGGACCGGCTCGTACGCCTACCCCGACGACACCCAGGCCAGCCCCTACACCGACAAGGACGGCACCTTCTACTTCCAGCAGTCCCACGCGCTGTACGGCGCCAAGGACTTCCGGCAGTGGGACTTCTTCACCGGCCGGGACTTCGACAGCGCCACCAGGTCCGCCGCGATCAGCGACGCCGTCAACCCCGCCGACCCGTCGGACCGCAACGACGACACCACCGCACGCTGCAACAACAGCCCCACCGGACGGCAGTCCAGCTACGCGCCGCAGGGTTCGCACTACGCCCAGCGGAACTACTGCGACCTGGCCGGGGTCTGGGTCGACCCGGACACCGGGGACTGGTACGGGCTGGTGCACAACGAGTTCACCCCCCAGCCCTTCGGCGACGGCCTGCACTACGACGCGATCGACTACGCCGTCTCCACCGACCAGGGCCGGACCTGGGCCATCAGGGACCACGTGATCACCTCGCCGTACAGCACCGCACGCGGCGACACCGCGGCCTTCCCGCAGCAGACCTTCTCCTACGGCGACGGCGACCAGCGACTGTTCGTGGACACCGCCTCCGGATACTTCTACGTCTTCTACGGCTCCCGGATCGTCGACAAGGGCGGCAGCTGGGGCGCGTTCCAGCAGCACGTCGCGCGGGCCCCGATGTCCGCCAAGATGGCGCCGGGCAGCTGGCAGAAGTGGTTCGACGGCGCGTGGTCGCAGCCCGGGGCCGGCGGCCTGGAGAGCGACATGGTGCCCGCCGACGGCGCCAACCCCACCGGGTACCTCCCGCCGGCCAAGGAGTACAACCCCGCCAACCCCGGCACCGTCAGCCAGCAGATCGCGGCCGGCACGCTCGCCCCGAGCACGCCGCTGTTCGTCATGAACATCAGCTACGACGCCTATCTGGGCCTCTACATCGGCACTCCGCAGGCCGTCGACCAGAGCGGCAACGCCCCGCAGCAGATCTATGCCACCAAGGACCTGGCCACCCAGAAGTGGACCCTGCTCGGCGACACCGGCAGTTACCACACCGCCTCCTGGTACCGCTGGTTCCTGGACAGCGCCAGCCTGACCGGCGCCACGATCGTCGGCAAGACCTTCAGGTCGTACTGCTCCTTCGCCTGTGCCGGCTCGGACGGCCAGTACGTCGAGCTCACCGTCGGCTCCTCCGCGCCGGCCGCCCCGCCGGTCGACCTGACCAGGACCTACCGGATCCAGAGCGGCAACGGCCGGGTCCTCGCCCAGACCTCCGGCGGCTCCGCCGTCACCTCCACGGCCAAGGCGGCCGGCTCCGCCCGCGAGTCCTGGCGGTTCCTGGCCGAGGGCGACGGCTCCTACCGGATCGTCAACGCCGCCACCGGTCAGCTGCTGGGCGTCGACGCCACCTCGACGGCGGGCCGGGCCTGGGGCGCCGCGCTGACCGCCACCGGCGCCGTCGGCGGGAACGCCACCGTCGGGCAGCAGTGGTTCATGCTCCCCAGCAAGGCCGGGAAGGGCCGGTTCCAGCTGGTGAACCGTTACAGCGGCCTGGTGATCGGCATGTCCGGCACCTCGGGCCGGCTCGCCGAGACCGTGCCCGCCCGCTCCTGGAGCGACACCACCGGCGGCACGGTCGGCGGCGGCCGCACGGCGGCCGAGCAGACCCTCGCCCTCGCCCCGACCGGCACGGCCCCCGAGGCCGTCGTCCTCACCGCCCCCGGCGACCAGGCCGGCACCGTGGGCAAGGCCGCCTCCGTCCAGCTCGGCGCCACCGACAGCGCCGGCAAGCCGCTCACCTTCACGGGGGCCGGGCTGCCCGCCGGGCTCTCCGTCAGCCCTTCGGGTCTGATCACCGGCACCCCGACCGGGCCCGGAGTCTCGAAGGTCACCGTCACCGCCTCCTCCGGCACCGCGAGCGCCTCGGCCGTCTTCACCTGGACCGTCGAGCCGGACCTCAGCGGCAACCACACCCTGACCACGGGCGGCAAGGCCCTCGACGACGCCGACAGCAGCACCGCCGCCGGCAACCCCCTCATCACCTGGACCGCCTCCGGCGGGAGCAACCAGCTCTGGCAGTTCCGCCCCCAGCCCGACGGCTCGTACGAGTTGGTCAACGGCCTCTCGTCGATGTGCGCCGACGTCAGCGGCGGCTCCACGGCCGCCGGCGCCCAGGTGATCCAGTGGCCGTGCGGCGGCGGCGCCAACCAGCACTGGAACGTCCGGCTGACGGCCGACGGCTCCCGCACCGTCACCTCGGCCCACAGCGGCCTGCTGCTCACCACCGCCTCCGGCGCCGACGGCGCCGCGGTGACGCAGGAGCCGGACACCGGATCGCCGCTGCAGCGGTGGTCGATCTCCTGACCCAGGCCCGCAGGACGGTCCCCTGGGGGGCGGTCCTGATGCCGGGCTCCCGGGGGCTGTCCCCGGG
>NZ_JBSHBN010000211.1:0-13643 GCF_053612025.1 Kitasatospora sp. NPDC054768 | reverse complement strand
TCGCCCAGCTCGATGCGGTAACCGCGCACCTTCACCTGGTCGTCGGTCCGACCCAGGTACTCCAGCGCCCCGTCGGCGCGCCACCGCGCCAGGTCGCCGGTGCGGTACATCCGCTCCCCGGCCGAACCGAACGGGCACGCCACGAACCGCTCCGCCGTCAGACCCGGACGGCCCAGGTAGCCGCGCGCCAGCTGAACACCCGCGATGTACAACTCGCCCGCCGCACCCACCGGGACCGGACGCAGCCCGGAATCCAGCACGTACGCCCGGGTGTTCCACATCGGCCGACCGATCGGGACGACCTCCGACCCGTCCAGCACCTCCGGAAGCACGAAGTCGGTGCACCCGACCGTCGCCTCCGTCGGACCGTAATGATCCACCACCACGACACCCGGGTGACGCTCGCGCCACTGCGCCACCGCCGCCGCCTGGACGGCCTCACCACCCACCATCAGCCGGCCCGACGGACTCACGCGATCGCCCAGCGAGTCCAGCACCGCCAACGCGCTCGGCGTCACCTTCATGAACGACGGACGCCGACCACCCAACACACCCGGCAGAGCATCGTCCAACGCGGCGACCACCACCTCGCCACCGCACACCAGAGCCCCGTACAGGCCCGTCACACCCGCGTCGAACGACACCGACGCGTGCAGCACCGTCAGCCCCGCGACCTCCGGATACACCTCCACACACCGGACCACGTAGTTCACCAGGCCCGCCTGCGTCACCACCACACCCTTCGGCCGACCCGTCGACCCCGAGGTGTAAATGACATACGCCGGACTCTCCAGGCCGTGCCCCGCACGCACCGGATCCGACACCGGCAGCACGCTCAGGGCATCGACGGTCTCCGCTGCGTCCAGGTCGATCCGCCGCACCCCGGCGTCAACGCCCAGGCCCAGCCCCGCCGTCGCACCGGAGGCGACCAGCACCGACGGCCGGGCGTCGGCCACCGTCGCCGCCAACCGCTCGACCGGGTACTCCGGGTCCAGCGGCAGGTACGCCGCCCCCGCCTTCCCCACCGCCAGCAGCGCCACCACCAGCTCCACCGACCGCGGCAGGCACACCGCGACCAGGTCCTCCGGCCCGACACCCTCGGCGACCAGCAGGTGCGCCAACCGGTTCGCCCGCTCGTTCAACTCCCCGTACGTCACACCACCCGACGCGTCCGACACCGCCACCGCACCCGGCGTCCGCACCGCCTGCGCCTCGAACAGCTCCGGCAGCGTCACCGCCGGCACCTCACGCGCCGTGTCGTTCCACCCGAACAGCACCAGCTCCCGCTCCGCCTCGCCCAACACCTCGACCCGACGGAGCGGGGTGTCGGCGGGGGCGGCGGCCATCGCCAGCAGGGTGTTGCGGAAGAGGGCCACCTTGGCGCGGTTGGTGTCGTCGCTGTAGAGCTCGGGGTTGACGTCCGCGGCGATGCCGATGAGGCCGTCGGTGGAGTTGTCGTAGAGCGACAGCGAGAAGTCGTTGAAGTGGCCGCCGCCCAGCGGCTTCAGCCGGACCGAGCAGTTGCCGAAGGCGAGGTCGTAGTCGAACGGCATGGCGCTCATGACCAGGCTGAACAGGTTGCCGCGGCCGACCAGCCCGAGGTCCCGGAGGATGTCCTCGTAGCGGTACCGCTGGTGGCGCAGGGCGGTGCGGATCGCGGTCCCGACCCGCCGGACGAGCTGCTGGAGGGTGAGGTCGTCCGACACGGCCACCCGGATCGGCAGCATGTTGGCCGCCATGCCGGGGACGTCGAGTTCCTGGCGGCTCCGGCCGAGGACGGGGACGCCGATGACGACGTCCTCGACGCCGGTCAGGCGGTGGAAGCAGAGCACGGAGGCGGCGATGGCCAGGCCGGAGACGGTGGTCCGCAGACCGCGTGCGGCCGTGCGGAGGTGCGCGGAGGTCTCGGCGTCGACGGTCTCGGCGTGCCGGGCCAGGGTGTGCGGGGTGCCGACGGGCGGGCGTCCGCCGCTGAGGCTGGGCATGTCCGGGCGGTCGGCCAGGGTTTCGGCCCAGTACGCGCGGTCCTCGGCGAAGCTCGCCGAGGCGCGGTACTCGGTGTCCTTGTCCAGGAGGGTGTCCAGCGGCACCGTCCGCGGCTCGGGCACCGGGCCGCCGGCCGCGAGGGCGGTGTAGTGGGCGGCCACCCGCGAGGCGACGATGGCGCCGCTGAAGCCGTCGGCGGCGATGTGGTGGCCTCGCTGGTACCAGAGGTGGCGGTCGGCGGCGACGCGGAACAGGGCGTAGGTGAAGAGGCGGTCGCGGTCCAGCCGCATCGGCCGGGCCAGGTCGGCGCGCATCCAGGCCTCGGCGGCGGCGACCGGGTCGCGCTCGGCGCTGACGTCGAAGGTGTGCAGCGGCCAGTCGTCCGAGACGGCCACGTACTGGCGCAGCGAGGTGCCCGATCCGGTGAAGCGCACGTGGAGGGGTTCGACCCGTCCGGTGATCTCCCGCACGGCCCGCTCGAACAGCTGCGGGTCCAGGTCCCCTTCGATCTCCAGGCACTGGGCCACGCTGTAGACGGGGTTGTCCGGGTCGAGTTGCTGAGCGTTCCAGATGCCTCGCTGCGCGGCAGAGAGCTCCTTGTACGCGACGCCGACTTCTGACGTGCTCATACCACTCCATCGTCCCGTTGTGAGCGTGTTTCCACGCGTGCGTGCGTGCGGGCCCGGGGTCGTCCGGCCTCGGGGCAGGGGCCTCCCGCAGGGGGTGCCGGCGCCGGGAGGCCGCCGCGACGGCAGGCCGAGGCCTCGGCCGGACCCCGCGAAGGAGGGGCGGCCGGGCGCGGAATCGGGCGGGCGACGAGGGACGCGGGCGGGCCGGACGGCGGCCGCTCCGGCGCCGGGCAGCCCGAGCCGCCCCCTCGGGGAAACCGGAACCGCGGGAATCCCGGGCGGCCGGTCATGGTCTGTCCGCTTTCGGATCAATCCTGGCGCGGACCGGCCGACGCGTCAGTGAAGCGCCGGCGGAAGAAGTGTGGAGAAAATGGCGGGCATTGACGCAGAACCCCCCCTGCGTGGAATGGGCCGAAGGCCCCGCCCGCGAATCGAAGGACCCGCTTCGGTACATCCGGCGAGACCATTCCCGCCACAACGCTCACACATTGACTTTCCCCCGTATTGCCGACACTTCGCCACGCGAAGCGCACATGATGAACCATGCGCGGCGATCGCCGCTCCCGCGTCCGGATGGCAGACTCGGCCAACATCCGACGGGCTCCTGAGCAGGCGTCAGGACAGTAAAGTCGATCTTCAGAAGCCCTGCAATGTGAGCCCGGTCACAGGAAAACTGCGATTGCGGCGTCTATGCTGGTCACTCGCAAGCCCGCAGAACACGCTTGCTGCACACGTCGGGGGACAACGGGGTATGATGAACAGTTTTCGACCCATTCCATCAGGGTCCACAGCAATCCTTCTTTTCGGGGCCACACCTCTCTGAAATCTGTCCTGAACATGTCATAAAGCCCATCGGCCCCCTTCCATCCGAAGGCCGCCGAGGCGTTTATCAGGCAGTCTTTTCCCTTTTTCCGGATATCGACGCCGCGATTGTCGCGCGTCGCACTTCGGCGTGCCCGGCAAGTCCCGGTGCGCGCCGGAAAAGGGCTGAACACGCATGCCTCCGACCGTGCGGCAGGGGCCGGTCCGCGATGTCCGCGGACAGGTGCGCCCACGGCGGGGACGCCGTTCGACGCGAAAGGAACGCACCCTCGTGGATCCTGCTTGTACCTACCTGCTCGTTTGCGCCGGCTGCGACTGGCGGAGCTCCGACGACGGGCTCTGCCTGAGCTGCCCGCGATGCGGGGACGACACCCTGCTGCGCAGCGAGTACGCGGAACAGCGGTTCACCGTCACGCCGGAGAGGTCCGGCATCTTCCGCTACGGCTGGCTTCCGGTCCGACGCGAGGTCGAGGGTTCCCACCGGCCGGCCGTCTACCGGAGCGCGGGGCTCGGGAAGGCCCTCGGCCTGACCGACCTGTGGATCTCCTTCAGCGGGTACTGGCCCGAACGCGGCTGCCGGATGACCTCCGGCTCCTTCAAGGAGTTCGAGGCCTTCGCGGTGCTGGGACGCACCCCCGAGCAGGCCGGTGTGATGGTCATCGCCTCGGCCGGCAACACCGCGGCGGCCTTCGCCGCGGCCCGGAGCGAGGGAGTCCCTCGGCTGCTGGTGGTCCCGAGCCGGGCACTGCCGGCCGTGGCGGCCGCCGACGCGGGTTCGGCGGACGTCCAGGTGGTCGCACTCAAGGACGCCACCTACAACGACGCGATCGACTTCAGCCGGAAGCTGATCGCCTGCGGTCCCGGGTTCTTCGCCGAGGGCGGGGTCCGCAACGTCGGCCGCCGCGACGGGCTGGGCGTGGTCGCCCTCGCCGCCTTCGAGGAGATGGGGGTCCTTCCCGAGGTCTACGTCCAGGCGGTGGGAAGCGGAGCCGGGGCGATCGCCGTCCACGAGGCCGCCGAGCGCGTCATCGCCTCCGGTGCCGCCGACGGGCAGTCGGTCCCGCGGATGCTCCTGTGCCAGAACGCGGACTTCGCCCCGCTCAGCCGGGCGTGGCAGGGGCAGCCGGACGACCCGGCGCGGGCCGCGGCACCGCTCGGCCTCTACGCCCCGGAGCTGGCCAACGCGACGCCCCCCTACCTCGTCGGCGGCGGTGTCCGGGACGTCCTGCGCGCCGGCTCCGGCGACATGCTGGTCGCCGGCCGCGCGGAGGCGGAGGCGGCCCGGGCGATGTTCGAGGAGCTGGAGGGCATCGACATCGAGCCGGCGGCCGCCGTCGCCGTGGCGGCGCTGCGCGACGCCGTCCGGGACGGGCGGCTCGCGCCGGACGCGACCTGCCTGCTCAACGTGACGGGCGGCGGACGCCGGAGGCTGTACGCCGACGCCCCGGCCGCCGCGCCGCGGGCGTGGCTGGTCTCGCGCGGCGACTCCCCCGACGAGGTCGCGGCGCGCGTGCTGGACGCCTTCGCGACCGGCAGCCGACCGCGCGCCGTCGCCTCCGTGCGCTGAGCCGGAACCTCCGAGCCGAACCGTCAGAAGGGAAGTGGGCCCGTTGGGCAACCGCACCGTGGCAGGCTCGTCCCTGCCCCTCGACGTCCGGGACCTGCACGAATCGCTGGGCTCCCCGGTGAGCGCGTCGATGAACTTTCTCAACGAGGTGTCCCAGGACTACCCGGACGCGGTGTCCTTCGCCGCGGGCCGACCGTTCGAGGGCTACTTCGACCTCGACGACGTCCACCGCCACCTCGACGTCTACCGCCGCCACCTCTCCGAGCGTTTCGACGGTGACGAGGCGAAGGTCCGGCGCACCGTCCTCCAGTACGGCCGCACCAAGGGCGTCATCCACGAGCTGGTCGCGGCCCACCTGGCCGTCGACGAGGGCATCGTGGTGGACCCGGAGGCCGTCGTGGTCACCGTGGGCTGCCAGGAGGCGCTCTACCTGACCCTGCGGGCGCTGCGCGCCACCCCCGAGGACGTGCTGCTCGCGGTGACGCCGAGCTACGTCGGGGTGCACGGGGCCGCCCAGCTCGTCGACATGCCGCTGCTCCCGGTCCGGGAGTCCGCGGCGGGCGTCGACCTGGCGGACCTCACCGCCGTGGTGCGGGAGGCCAGGGCGGCGGGCCGGCGACCGCGGGCCCTCTACCTCGTACCGGACTTCGCCAACCCCGGCGGGGTGCGGATGAGCCGGGAGGACCGGCTGCGGACCCTGCGGGCCGCCGCGGAGCTCGACCTCCTGGTGCTGGAGGACAACCCGTACGGCCTGCTCGGCGACCCCGACGGGCCCCCGACCATGAAGGCCCTCGACACCGACGGACGCGTCGTCTACCTCGGCTCGTTCGCCAAGACCGGGCTCCCCGGCGCCCGGGTCGGCTACGTGGTCGCGGACCAGCCCGTCACCGGCCCGCGGGGCGGGGCCGGCCTGCTGGCCGACGAGCTGGCGAAGATCAAGAGCATGACGACGGTGAACACCTCGCCGATCGCCCAGGCCGTCATCGCCGGGAAGCTGCTGGAGAACGGGCACAGCCTGCGGGCGGCCAACGCGCGCGAGCGGGAGACGTACCGCGCGAACCTCCGGCTGATGCTCGACGGCCTGGCCGCGCGGTTCGGCGCCGGACAGGTGCCCGGCGTCTCCTGGAACACCCCGAGCGGCGGGTTCTTCCTGCTGCTCACCGTGCCCTTCGCGGCGAGCGACGAACTGCTGGAGCTCAGCGCCGGCAGGCACCGCGTGCTGTGGACGCCGCTGCACCACTTCTACGCGGACTCCGAGCCGCGCCGCGTGATGCGGCTGTCCTTCAGCCACCTGCTCCCCGCGGAGATCGACGAGGGGCTGGACCGGCTGGCCGGCTTCGTCCGGGAGCAGGCCGCGGCCGCCGCGCGGTGAGGCCGGCCCGCGCGGCGCGGGCCCCCGGGGTGCCATCGAGACCGAGGCTGAGAGGAAAGACGTGCGCCCAGCACACCAGTGGTTGCGAGTAGTGAAACCGTCGGCGGAGCCCCGCACCCGGATCGTCTGCTTCCCGCACGCGGGCGGCGCGGCGAGCTTCTACCGGGCGTGGGGGCCGTCCCTCCCCGACGGCGTGGAGCTGCTCGCTGTGCGGTACCCGGGGCGGGAGGACCGGCTGCTCGAACCGCCCGCGCGGACCATGGAGGCCCTGGTGGCCCCGGTGGTCGCCGAGTGCCTCCCGCTGCTCGACCGGCCGCTGGCGTTCTTCGGCCACAGCATGGGCGCGTCGGTCGCCTTCGAGGCCGCCCGCCGGCTCCAGGAGGCGCACGGCGCCCGGATCACCGCCCTGTTCGTCTCCGGGCGGTCCGGCCCCGGGCGGGAGAGCGTCCCGGAGCAGTCGTACGCGACCGCGCCCGACCGGGAACTCGTCCGGCATCTGAAGGAGCTGGGCGGCACGGAGACGGCCGCGCTGGACCACCCGGACCTGCTGGAGCTGGTGCTCCCGGCGGTCCGGGCCGACTACCGCATCGTGGAGGAGTACCGGGCCGATCCCGCCGGTGCCGTCCTGGACGTCCCCGTCGTCGCGTACTACGGGGACGAGGACGCCGACACCGACGCCGGGTCGGTGGCCGCGTGGGCCCCGGTGACGCGGGCGTCCTTCACCGCGCGGGCCTTCGAGGGCGGGCACTTCTACCTCACCGACCAGCAGGCCGGCCTGCTGCGGGACGTGCTGTCCCGGCTCGGCGTCCCGGCCGCCGACTGAACCGAGGCCGCCGCGAACCCGCGGCGCCGTCACCACCACCGCTAAGGAAGACGACAGTGACGAACCCGTTCGAGAACAACGACGCCCCGTACCTGGTGCTGCGCAACGCGGAGGGGCAGCACTCGCTGTGGCCCGCCTCCGTCGAGGTGCCCGCCGGCTGGGAGACCGCGTTCGGCGAGGCCGGCCGCCAGGAGTGCCTGGACTACGTCGAGGCCAACTGGACGGACATGCGCCCGAAGAGCCTGGTCGAGGCCATGGCCGCCGACTGAGCGCCGCCGCACGTCCGTTCGCTGCCCGGGGCGGGCCGCCCCGGGCAGCGGACGGCACGCCCCCCGAGCCTGCGCGGCCGGCGCGCCCGCCCCGCGCCGGTGGAGCCCTGCGACATTTCCAAGGAGAGAATCACGTGAGTGGGTCCGCGGTCTACGGCAACCTCGGCATCGAGTACGTCGAGCTGTGCGTGGACGACATCGAGGCCGGCACGGCCACCTGGGTCGGGCAGTACGCGTTCCGGGTCGTCGCCCCGCAGGTGGCGACCGGAACGGGCCTCAGGAGCACCGCCCTCGCCCAGGGGGACGTCACGCTCGTCCTCACCGAGAGCCGGGACACGGACCACCCCGCCGGCGCCTACACCGCACGGCACGGCGACGGGGTCTCCGACATCGCCCTGCGGGTCCCCGACGTGACCGCGGCCTTCGCCGAGGCCACCCGGCGCGGCGCGCGGCCCGTGGCCGCCCCGGCGCCGCACCCGGCGGGCGGCACCACGGCGACCGTCGGCGGCTTCGGCGACGTCGTGCACACCTTCGTCCCGGACGACGGCGCCGCACCGCCCGCGCTGCCCCACGGACTGGTCGTCGACCCGTCCGCCCTCGCCGCCGCGCGCGAGGTCGCGCCGCCCGTCGGCCTCCGGCGGATCGACCACTTCGCCGTGTGCGTCGACGCCGGCGAGCTCCAGGCGACCGTCGACCACTACGGCCGGGTCCTGGGCTTCGACACCATCTTCGAGGAACGCATCGTCACCGGTTCCCAGGGGATGGACTCCAAGGTCGTCCAGAGCCCCTCGGGAACGGTGACCTTCACCGTCATCGAACCCGACACCACCGCCGACCCCGGGCAGATCGACGAGTTCCTCGCCCGCCACGGCGGCGCGGGCGTGCAGCACATCGCCTTCTCGGTGGAGGACGCCGTGCGCTCCGTCACCGCCCTGTCCGAGCGCGGAGTGCGGTTCCTGACCGCCCCCGGCTCCTACTACGACCTCCTCGGCCGGCGGCTGACCCCGAAGAACCACCCGCTGGAGGACCTGCGCCGGTGGAACCTGCTGGTGGACGAGGACCACGCCGGCCAGCTGTTCCAGATCTTCACCCGCTCCGCCCACCCCCGCCGCACCCTCTTCTTCGAGGTCATCGAGCGCCTGGGCGCGGAGACCTTCGGGAGCTCCAACATCAAGGCGCTGTACGAGGCCGTCGAGCTGGACCGGGCGAAGCAGGGCGGTGCCGCGCGGTGACCGCCCCCTCCTTCCCCACCCCGGCGGTCCGCGACGAGCCCGCCGCCCGGTGGCAGCGCGAACCCGCCTGCCTCCAGGACCTGGAGCGGGCAGCCGCCGCGGTCCTGCCGCCGGACATCTGGGACTTCGTCGCCGGCGGCAGCGGCACGGAGTCCTCGGTGCACGCCAACCGCGACGCCTTCGACCGGCTCCACCTGGTGCCGCGGGTCCTGCGGGACGTCGCCGACTGCGCCACCGCGTCCCCGCTGCTGGGCCGGGACGCCGCGGCGCCGATCGCCGTCGCCCCGATGGCCTACCACCGGCTGGTGCACCCGGACGGCGAACTCGCCGTGGCCCGCGCGGCCCGGGACGCCGGCGTCCCCTTCGTCACCGGGACCCTGAGCAGCTACCCGCTGGAGGAGATCGCCGCCCAGGGCGGCCGGCTCTGGCTCCAGCTGTACTGGCTCAACGACGAGGCCAGGCTGTTCGACCTCGTCGACCGGGCCGAGCAGGCCGGCTGCGAGGCGCTGATGCTGACCGTGGACCTGCCCTGGATGGGACGCCGGCTGCGCGACGTGCGCAACCAGTTCACCCTGCCGCTGGACGTCCAGGCCGCCCACCTCGGTGACGGCTCGGCCTCCCGGGCCCACGCCCAGGGGTCCCGGACGTCCGCGGTGGCGGAGCACACCAAGGCCTTCATGACCGCCTCGCTCTCCTGGCGGCACATCGAACGGCTCCGCGAGCGCACCGGACTCCGGCTGGTCCTCAAGGGCCTCCTCGATCCCCGGGACGCCCGGCAGGCGGCGGACCAGGGGGTCGACGCGATCGTCGTCTCCAACCACGGCGGGCGCCAACTCGACGGCGCCGTACCGCCGATGGCGGTGCTCCCGGAGATCCGGGACGCCGTGGACGGCCGCTGCGAGGTCCTGGTCGACGGCGCGGTGCGCACCGGCAGCGACATCGTCAAGGCCCTGGCGCTCGGCGCCGACGGCGTCCTGGTCGGCCGCCCGGTGTTCTGGGGCCTCGCCACCGGCGGCCAGGCCGGGGTCGGCGGCGTCCTGCGCATGCTGACCGAGGAGCTGCGGGACGCGCTCGGACTGGCCGGCTGCGACTCGGTCGAGGCCGCGCGGTCCCTGCGCGTGGTCACCTCCGCGCCGTTGCGGACGGTCTCCGCGCCGCACGGGTAGCCCCGGGGGCCCCGGCCCCCACCCGACCCGACGCTCCGGGCGCCACCGACCCGAGGACCACTGCCATGGATACAGCGCTCCCGTTCCCCTACCCGCCCGCCCGACCGGACGGGCCCTTCCCCACCGGCGGCCGGCCCGCCGCGCCGCTGCACCTGCTGCGCCGCCCCTCCACCGCCGAGGGCTTCGCCCTGGACACCACCGCCCCGGAGGAGCAGCACTTCGTGCTGTCGGCCGAACTGCCGGACGACCACGAGCTGTTCACCGACGGTCCGGGCACCTTCCACGACGTCCTGTTCCCGGCGGAGACGATGCACCAGGCGGCGCACTTCATCGCCCAGCAGTACTTCCGGGTCCCGGCCGACCGGCCCGAGGCCTTCGCCTCCAGCAGCGTCGACGTCCTGGACCTCTCGCCGTGGCGCCGCACCGGGCGGGCCGCCCACCTCGCCATGGAGCTCACCCTGACCCCGGGCGACGTGGTCAACGGCGTCCCGCGCGGCCTGGAGTGCGTGGCCCGGGTGGCCATCGACGGAGTGAACTGCGGACTCAACCGGACCAGGCTGGTGTTCGTCATGCCCGGGGTGCACCGCAGCCACCGCGCCCGGGGCAGGCGCGAGAGCCTGAACGACTCCTGCGCGGTGTCCGCGCCCGGCGCGGACGGGGCGCTGCGCCCGGCCCGCGTCGGACGGAGCGACCCGCGCAACGTGCTGGTCGGTCCGCCGCTCAGGGTCCTCGACGGGGAGTTCCTGCTGCCGGTCGACCCGGCCCCGGAGCACGGACTCTTCCGCGCGGCGGCCGACGGCCCGATCCCCGGGTCGCTGTTCCTGGAGGCCTCCCGGCAGGCGTCCCTGCTGGTGGCCGCGGAGCTGCACGGCTTCGAGCCCGGCCACGCCGTCCTGACCCACTGGCGGACCTCCTACCGGGGCCTCGGGGACACCGACCTGCCGCTCGCCTGCACGGTCTCCTCCCGCCGCCCCACCCGGGACGCGGCCGGCCGGCCGGTCGCCCGGATGCGGGTCGTCTTCAGCCAGGGCAGCCGGGTCGTCGCCAGTGCCTCCGCCTCCCTCCTGCAGGACTGCTGAACCCGGCCGATCGAAAGGACCATGTGATGCGCTTCCGGATCCTGGGGCCGGTCTCGCTGTCCCCCCGCACGCCGTCCGCCGCCAAACCGCGCGCGCTGCTCGCGACCCTGCTGGTGCGCGCCGGGGAGGTCATCTCCTCGGACAGCCTGATCGACGAGCTCTGGGGGACCGAACCGCCCCGCACCGCGACCACCACCCTCCAGGTGTACATCTCCCAGCTGCGCAAGCTGCTGGCCGAGGGCAGACCCCTCGGACTGGAGACCGAGGAACTGCTGCTCACCCGGTCCCCGGGGTACCTGCTGCGGGTGCCCGAGGAGGACTTCGACCTGGCCCGCTTCGAGACGCTGCGGGTGGCCGGCCGTACCGCCTACGAGCAGGGCGACTTCGCCGCCGCCTCCCGGCTGCTGCACGACGCGCTGGCGGTGTGGACCGGCCCGGCGCTGTCCGGCGTGCCGCACGGGGTGCGCCTGGAGAGCACCGCCATCCGGCTGGACGAGCTGCGGATGGAGTCGCTCGACCAGCGGATCCGGGCGGACCTGCGGCTCGGCCACCACCGCAAGCTCGCCGGGGAACTGATGGCGCTGGCCACCGAGCACCCGCTGCGGGAGGCGCTGCACGGCCACCTGATGGTGGTGCTGTACCGCACCGACCGCCAGTCGGACGCCCTGCGGGTCTACGCCAGGCTGCGGCGCTCGCTGGTCGAGGAGCTCGGCGTGGAACCCGGGCGCTCGCTCAAGCGCCTCCAGGAGCGGATCCTGCGCTCGGACCCGTCCCTCGACTGGAGACCTCCCGAGCCGGCCGGCGGGTCCGCCGCCCGGGCCGCCTCCCCGACCGCCGGGCCGCTGCGGGGGCTGCCCGGCGGGACGGAGAGGCTCATCGGACGCCACGAGGAGACCGCCTCGGCCGAGCGGATGCTGCGCGGCGACGCCGGCCGGCCGCCGGTGCGGCTGGTGGCGGTGGCCGGACGGGCCGGCGTGGGCAAGACGGCGTTCGCGGTGCGGCTGGCCCGGCAGGTCGCGGACGCGTTCCCGGACGGCCAGGTCCTGGTCCGGCTGCGCGGGCCGCTCGGCCGGCCGCTGACCGCCGACGAGGCGGCAACCGCCCTGCTGCGCGGGCTCGGTGGGGGCGACCACGGCGCGGCGGACCAGGTCCCGGCGGACCGCGGGCAGCTCACCGCGGCACTGCAGCGCGCCTTACGGGGGCGCCGGCCGCTGCTGGTGCTCGACGACGCCGGCTCGGAGGAGCAGATCCGCCCCCTGCTGGCGGCGGTCGGCGACTGCTCGGTGATCGTCACCGGCCGGCGGATGCTCTCCGCCCTCGACGGCGCCCGGCACCTCGTCCTCCAGCCGCTGCGCCCGGACGAGGCGATGGAGATGCTCCACGTCGCCGGAGGGGAGCTGATGGCGGCCGACCCGGTGGCGGTGGCGGAGATCGCCGGGCTCTGCGGTCACCTGCCGCTCGCCCTGCGGGTCGCGGCGGCCTCGCTGGTCGCCCGTCCGCACACCACCGCCGAGGGCCTGGCGGCCCGGCTGCGCGACGAACGGACCCGGCTGGAGCGGCTGCGCGAGGGCGACCTCGACCTGCGGGCCTGCCTGATGACGGCGTACCAGGAGGCGCGGCCCGAGCAGCAGCGGGCGTTCCGGCTGCTGGGGCTGGCCCCCGTGCCCGACTTCGCGCTGTGGACGGTGGCGGCGCTGCTCGACGTCGAGGCGCCCGTCGCCGAGGAGCTGGTGGAGGGCCTGGTCCGCGCCCAGCTGCTGGAGACCAGGCCGCAGCCGGACGGGCAGGTCCGCTACGGCTTCCACGAGCTGCTGCGGGTGCTCTCCGGGGAACTGCGCCAGCAGGAGCGCACGGACTCGCTGCGCGCGGCGACGGCGCGGCTGTGCGCCGCCTACCTGTCCCTCGCCCGCCGGGCCGACGCACTGCTCACGCCCGGCCGCAGCCGGCAGCCCGAGGAGCCGGCCCCGGCGCCGCCGTCCGGCGCGGGCGACCGGGCACCGGCGCCGTGCGCGCCGCTGGCCTGGTTCCGGCAGGAGGCCGCCGGGCTGGTGCAGTCGGTGCGGCTGGCGCACGCGGCCGGGCTGTGGTCCCTGGTGTGGGACCTGGCGGGCAGTACCGCCGGGTACTTCCAGACCTGCGCGGTCTGGGACCAGTGGGAGACCTCCCACCGGCTCGCGCTGGACGCCGCGCGCCGGGCGGGTTCCCCGGCCGCCGAGGCGGCGGTGCTCCACTCCCTGGGCGACCTCGCCTGGCAGCGGCGCGAGGCGGACCGGGCGCTCGGCCGGTACGGCGAGGCCCGCCGGCTGTTCGGCCTGGCCGGAGACCGGCTCGGGGCCGCGCGCTGCCGGATCGGCGAGGCCGACGTCCTGCTCGGCCGGGGCCGCCTGACGACCGCCGCCCGGCGGTACGGCCGGGCGCTGGCCCTCTGCTCGGCCGGCCACGACCTGCGGGGGGTCGTGGCCGCGCTGGGCGGTCTGGCGATGGTGAACCTGCACCAGGGGCTCCCGCTCGGCGCCCTCCGGCTGCTCGACGAGTGCGGGAGGGCCGCCGAACGGCTCGGCGACCGCCGCTGGGCCACCTACGCCCGCCGCACCGCGGAGCGGATCGCCGGTCCGGACGGGCGGGCGGCCGCCGTGGAGGTCCGCCCGGGCATGTGGCTGCTCGACCCGGGCCGGCCGTCGTTCGCCCCGGCCGGCGC
>NZ_JBSHBN010000210.1:0-13785 GCF_053612025.1 Kitasatospora sp. NPDC054768 | reverse complement strand
GCCCCGGACACCGTCCGGGGCCCTGGTCGCGCGCCCGACCGGGCGCCCGACCGCCCTTGTCGCGTACCCGACCGTTCGTCTTTGCCAAAGCTTAACCACTCGATATTTGACACTCTGAAGTATCTCCCTGCATGGTTACTTCAGTTCATTCACTATGTACGGGAGGAAGCAACCGTGAGTGAGGCACCACAGCCCACCACCGCGGCCGAGAAGCAGAGCAGCGCCCGGGTCCTGCCGGCCCTCATCCTGGCGATGCTGTCGTTCAGCGTGGTGCAGACCGCGGTCGTCCCGATCCTGCCCTCGCTGGCCAAGGAACTGAGCGTCTCCGCCTCCAGCATCACCTGGCTGATGACCGCCAACCTGCTCTCCGCAGCCGTGCTGACTCCCCTCCTGGGCCGCTTCGGCGACCTCCGGGGCCGCAAGCCGATGCTGCTGATCTCGCTGGCCGGCCTGGTCGCCGGTTCGGCGCTGGCGGTCAGCACCCACTCCTTCACCTGGCTGGTCGTCGCCCGTGTCCTCCAGGGCGCCGGCGGTGGCGTCCTGCCACTGGCGATCAGCATCGTCCGGGACGAGCTGCCCAAGCGGAAGGTGACCGGCGGCGTCGCCGCCATCAGCGCCTCGATGGGCGTCGGCTCCGGCCTCGGCCTGGTCGCCACCGGCCTCCTGCTGGAGCACTGGGACTACAAGTCGATCTTCTGGATGGGCCTGGTCTTCGGCCTGATCGCGATCGCCCTGGTCGCCTTCCGCGTCCCGACCGACCCGGTCACCGACAAGGAGGGCGGCGCCGACCCGCTCGGCGCCCTCACCCTGGCCGCCTGGCTCTCCGCGCTGCTGGTCGCGGTCAGCCAGGGCAACCACTGGGGCTGGACCTCCAACAAGACGCTCGGCCTGTTCGCCGTCGCCGCCGTGGTCGCCCTGGTCTGGGGGATCATCGAGACCAAGGTCGCACACCCGCTCGTGGACATGAAGATGATGGCCCGTCCGGCCGTCGCCTTCACCAACGTGGCCGGCCTGCTCATCGGCTTCGGCATGTACGGCTCCTTCATGGTCATCAGCAACTTCGCCCAGACCCCGGAGAAGCTGACCCACTACGGCTTCACCGCCAGCGTGCTGCACGCCGGCCTCCTGCTGCTGCCGTCCGCGATCGGCTCGATGGTCGCCGCCCCGGTCGGCGCCCTGCTGATCGCCCGTCGCGGCCCGCGTCTGCCGCTGGTCCTCGGTGGCGTCCTCGGCGCCGTCGCGATGGCCTACCTGGCCGTGCGCCACGGGCACGAGGGCGACATCTACACCGCCTCGGCGATCTTCGGTCTCGGCGTCGGCCTCGCCTTCGCCGCGATGCCGGCCTACATCAACGGCGCCGTCCCGGTCGAGCAGAGCGGCATCGCCAACGGCATGAACTCCGTGCTGCGCACGGTCGGTGGCGCGATCGGCACCGCCGTCATGGCCGCCATCCTGACCGGCGACACCATGAAGCTGCCGCCGCAGATCCCGCTCTCGCTGCCCACCCTGGACGCCTACAAGCATGCGTTCTGGACCGCGGCCGTCATCTGCGCCGTCGCCGGCGTCGTCCCGTTCCTGATCCGCGGCGGCACCGCGGCCGCCACCGCGACGGTCGCCGGCGGCGCGGCCCAGCAGGACTCCAGCCCCGAGCTGGTCAAGACCGACGCCTGACAGGGCGTCCGGCCCCCGCGCTCAGGGACAGGGCGCGGGGCCCGGCCTCCGTACGTCGCGAGGGCATCACGAACGTACGGGGTCCGGCACGCTGATCGGCCCCACCCGGTACTCCCCCACCGGGTGGGGCCGCTTCGCGTTTCAGGCGCCCTCCGCCGGACCGCCGCCCTCGTCCGGCGCTCCGTCCGCCCCCTCGTCCCGGCGCAGCGGCAGCGGCCGGGAGGGTTCGAGCGCCGGGTCGTCCACCGCGAAGGTCCGCACCCGCCCGCGCTCGCTCCACGGCGTCTCGAACCGTACGGTGACCCTCCCGACGCCGCTGCCCTGCACCCAGCCCGGTCCGTACTCCGCGTGCCGGACGTCCTGCCCGGGCATCCAGCGCCGCACCACGACGGCCTCCGGCTCCTCCGCGGCCTCCTCGGTCTCGGCCGCCGCCTCCGCGTGCTCCGCGGCCTCCTCCCGCAGCGCCTGGGCGAACAGGTCCTCCTGGGTGTAGTCGGCGAGTTGGGCGACACCCACGCCGAGCAGCCGGACCCCGCCGGTGATGTCGACCTGCTCGGCCAGCCGGCGCGCGGTCGCGGTGATCACCGTCTCGTCGTCGGTGGGCCCGCCCAGCGTCTCCGAGCGGGTCAGCGTCGAGAAGTCGAACCGCCGGACCTTGAGCACCACCGTCCGGCCGGAGCGCCCGGCCGCCCGCAGCCGCCGCACGCACCGCCCGGCCAGCGCCTCCACCTCGCGCAGCACCCGCTCCCGGTCGGCCAGGTCCACCTCGTAGGTGTCCTCCACCGACACGGACTTGGCGTCCTGGTCGGCGATCACCGGCCGTTCGTCCAGCCCCGTGGACATCTGGAAGATCCCCGCGCCGTGCGCCCGCCCGACCAGCTGCACCAGCTCCGCCTCCCCCGCCTCCGCGAGGTCGGCCACCGTGTTCAGCCCGGCCCGGCGCAGCACCTGCTCGGTGGCCGGCCCGATCCCGGGCAGCGCCCGCACTGGCATCGGGCCGAGCACGGCCCGCTCCTGCCCGGGCTCGACCATCACCAGCCCGTCCGGTTTGGCCTGCTCGGAGGCGATCTTGGCCATCAGCTTGGACCCGGCCGCCCCGACCGATCCGGTCAGCCCGGTCAGCCGCTGGATGTCCGCCCGCAGGTCCTCCGCCAGCGCCAGCACCAGCCGCTCGCCGGTCTCGTGGTCCGCCTCCAGCAGCGCCGGTCCGTACGGACCGGCCTCCAGGTCCACGAAGGCCTCGTCCAGGCTGAGCGGCTGCACCAGCGGGGAGAGCTGCCGCAGCAGTCCCATCACGATCTCGCTGTTCTGCCGGTAGGCCTCGAACCGCCCCGACAGGAAGGCGGCGTTGGGGCAGAGCCGGCGCGCCTGCGCCATCGGCATCGCCGAGTGCACCCCGAACCTGCGCGCCTCGTACGAGGCCGTGGAGACCACCCCGCGTCCGCCGAGCCCGCCGACGACCACCGGCTTGCCGCGCAGGCTCGGCTTGGCCGCCTGCTCCACCGCCGCGAAGAAGGCGTCCATGTCGAGGTGGATGATGCTCGGCAGAGATCGCACCCGCCGATCATCGCGTACGGGTCCGACAGTGCGTGCGAACCCGGCCGGACGGCCCGCGCCCGGGGGCTACCGCTTCGCCGCCTCCGCCAGCGCCTTCGGGATGCCGTCCTCCTGGGGCCCCAGGAACAGCGGGTCCGGCCGCAGCCAGGCGTTGGCCGCCGCCTTGCCCGCCCCGGCGACCTCCCGCAGCCCGCCGTACAGCCAGGTCGCGTCGTGCAACTCGGGCACCCCGACGGCGTAGGAGCGGATGCCCGCCGCCTCGCACAGGGCCAGCGCGCGGCGGACGTGGAAGTCCTGGCTGACCAGCACCGCGTGGTCCACCCCGAAGATCCGGCGCGCCCGGGTGCAGGAGTCCCAGGTGTCGAAGCCCGCGTAGTCGCGGACCACCCGGTCCTCGGGCACCCCGTGCTGGGTCAGGTAGGTGTACATCGCGTCGGGCTCGTCGTACTCGACCCGCCCGTTGTCCCCGGTCACCAGGATCGCCTGCACCTTCCCCTCCCGGTACAGGTCCACCGCCGCGACCAGCCGGTGCTCCAGGTACGCGGAGGGCTTGCCCTGGTACAGCCCGGCGCCGAAGACCACGGCGACCGGCGCGGAAGGTGCGCTCTCCACCGTGCCCACCCGGTCCCCGGCGGCGAACCACACCCAGGCGCTCGGCGCCAGCGCGAGCGAGCAGAGCACCGTTCCGACCTGGAACACCCTCCGCTGCGTCCGCCGCTGCCGCAGCCGCGTCCTCAGCAGCCCGGCCCTGCGCCGCAGCAGCCCCGATATCCCGGTGCCGACCTCCACGTGCCCTCCCTCGATCCCGTCAACCAGGCAACACGACGAGGCCGCGGGTCCGAACGGTTCCCCGTCCGGGCCCGCGGCCCCGTCGAACGCCTGCTCAGACCGCCCGGTTGCGCCGCTGGGCCAGCTCGTCGGCCGGGTCGTGCCCGACCAGGGTCTCGCCGGTGTCGGTGCGCTCGGCGTGCAGCCGGCCGAGGGTGAGTTCCAGCTCCCGCCAGACCGCTCCCACCGCGATGCCGAAGACTCCTTGACCGCCCTTCAGCAGGTCCACCACCTGCTGCGGCGTGGTGCACTCGTACACCGTCGCGCCGTCGCACATCAGCGTCAGCCCGGCCAGGTCGGCCTGGTCGGCGGCCTGGAGGTGGGCGACCGCCACCCGGATGTTCTGCAGCGAGACACCCGCGTCGAGCAGCCGCTTCACGATCTTCAGCAGCAGGATGTCGCGGAAGCTGTAGAGCCGCTGGCTGGTCGACGGGTACGCGGTGCGGACGCTGGGCTCCAGCAGTCCGGTGCGGGCCCAGTAGTCCAGCTGGCGGTAGGTGATGCCGGCCGCCGCGCAGGCCGTCGGGCCGCGGAAGCCGAGCAGGTCGGACGTCGGGGCCAGCCGCTCGATGGCCGGCTGGCCCGGTTGTACGGCCGGGAACCTGCCCATCCGGGGGAGATCCGTGACGGTGCGAGCGGTGCGCGGCATGTGCACGGCGCACCGGCCTCCTGCGGCCGCGTCATCGCCGGTGCTGCTCATGCCTGCCTCCGTCCACTTGTGCTGCGGGCAACCCGACTGCGGGCATCGGCCACCCGGACAGCCACTCCTGACGGTAGGCAGTCCCCTATGACCCGTCAACGATCGCCACGCCGGGTCAGACAAACCACATCACTCAGGAGAGTGGTTTTTCGTGCCCCTAGTGTGGGTAGATGGACGGATTTTGGCAAAACGGTCGGCCACACGGCCGCACGGCCGGTCCCCGCTACTGCGGACCGCTGCCCCCGAAGTCCTCGGGCGACACCTGGTCGAGGAACTCGCGGAACTTCTCGACCTCGTCCTCCTGCTCGTCCGGGATCGCGATGCCCGCCTCGGCGAGCACCTCCTCACTCCCGTAGATCGGCGTGCCGGTGCGCAGCGCCAGCGCTATGGCGTCGGACGGCCGGGCGCTCACCTCGACCCCGCCGGAGAACACCAGCTCGGCGTAGAACACGCCCTCCCGCAGGTCGGTGATCCGCACCTCGGTGAGCTGCTGGCCGAGCGCCTCCAGGACGTCCTTGAAGAGGTCGTGCGTCAACGGGCGCACCGGCGTCATGCCCTGCTGGGCGAAGGCGATCGCGGTCGCCTCGCCGGGGCCGATCCAGATCGGCAGGTAGCGATCTCCCCCGACCTCCCGCAGCAGCACGATCGGCTGGTTGGAAGGCATCTCCACTCGGACACCCACGACGTCGAGCTCATTCACACACGCAACCCTATGGCTCCGCTCCCGGATATGAAAGCGCAGAGCCGACGCCGCTGGTCAGCGCGGTGCAGCCGGTGCCGCCGAAATACCACGGCCGCTATCCGCGGGACCGCAGACCGGCCTGGACCATCGCCGCGTGCAGCCGCACCGACAGGGTCGCGAGTTCCCGGGCGGTGGCCTCCGCGTGCGCCCTGGTCTGCGGGTTCCGGTGCCGGCGCAGCGGCGCCACCACCTGCTCCACCAGCGCGATCTCGCGGTCCGCCGCGGCCTTCATGGCGCGCAGGTGCCGGGGCTCCAGGCCGTACCGGCCGAGCTCCGCGACCAGTCGGGCCACCTGGAGCGCCTCGCCGTCGTAGCCGCCGTCCGGGCCCGCGGCGACCAGCCCGTAGGACTCCCACTCGGCCAGCTCGGGTTCCCCCGCCTCGGCCGCCGCGAGCAGCTCGGCACGCCCCAGCCGGACGCCGGAGGGCACCTCGCCGGCGGCCACCAGCTCCCGGTCCGCCTCCTCCAGCGGCCCGGGCCGGGTGTCGGCGGCGGAGGGCAGCGCGGGAGGGTTCTCGCCGCGCTCGATCGCGTCCAGGTGCTCCCGGATCACCCGCAGCGGCAGGTAGTGGTCCCGCTGCATGCGCAGGACGTAGGCCAACCGCTCGACGTCGGCCGGGCTGAACTTGCGGTACCCCGAAGGCGTGCGCTGCGGCTCGACCAGCCCCTCCGCCTCCAGGAAGCGGATCTTGGAGATGGTGACCTCGGGGAAGTCGTCGCGCAGGAAGGCCAGCACCGCGCCGATGCTCAGCAGTTCGTCACCGCCGCGCCGCCGCCCGGCGGGCCGCTCGCTCCGGAGCGGCTGCCGCGGGCCCGCGACCACCCCGCGCCCGCCGCGGTCCGCCTGCGGACCGGACGGGATGGGGGTGGCCGCCCCGAGAGAAGAGGAAGGGGTATTCGTATTCACTCGGGCTCCTGCCGACGTCGCTTTCAGTACCCCCGGTTGTGGCCGGCGAAGAACACCAGCCGGTACTTCCCGATCTGCACCTCGTCGCCGTTGTTCAGCGACACCTCGTCGATCCGCTCCCGGTTCACGTAGGTGCCGTTGAGGCTGCCCACGTCCGCGACGCTGAAGCCGGCCGGGGTGCGGCGGAACTCCACGTGGCGGCGCGAGACCGTGACGTCGTCCAGGAAGATGTCACCCTGCGGGTGACGACCCGCCGTGGTGATGTCCGAGTCCAGCAGGAAGCGGCTGCCGGAGTTCGGACCGCGCTGCACGATCAGCAGGGCCGAGCCCGGCGGCAGCGCGTCGATCGCCGACAGCACCTCGGCCGACAGGGCCGGCGTGGCGCCGGTGCCGGTCGTGGTGGTGGGGTCGTACGACTCCAGGCCGGAGATGGAGATGGTCGACGTGGTCTCCGCCGCCCCCTCCGGGAGCAGGCCGCCGCGCAGCGCCGTGCCGCAGTTGGAACAGAACCGGGCCGAGGCCGGGTTCTGGTTGCCGCACCTGGGGCACGGAGTGGGGCCAGCCATGTTCACAGCCTCCTGGCGCGGCACACCCGACGGGTTGTGCCCGGCGTACGGATCCGGGGCAAACCCTCCACCAGAGGTTGAGGGTCCTGACGGGAAACCTATGCGCGGCTCACCGGAGGGGTCAACCGACGCGCCGTAGCCCGCCGGATTCCCCGCGTACTGGGCGGCGCCGCCGTCCCGGTACAGCTGCTGACCTGCGTACGGCGCGGCCTCGGGGGCCGGACGCATGCCCGGCACTGCGGGCTCGTCCTCCGGTCGGCGGTGACGCGCGGTGGGCGCCTCGACGGCGGCCGCGTCACGGCCCTTGTTGCGACCGAACAACTTCGAGAAGAAACTCACGGGCGAATCCCCTTGCGTGTGACAGACCCGCCCGCGGGGCAGGGTGAGAACCTCGGACATGCTGCGAGCCCGGTCGTTGCGGCTCGGGATCGCCGGAGCGGTACTCCGGCGGTCGGTACTGCGGTTGTTGCTCCGGAGCGTACTGGTGCGAACCAGTCTCGCCCATGCGACGGCGGCGTCCCCCGGCGGGTGCCGCCCGCCCTTGACGGGCCGTTCGTCGGGCGCCCCGTCACTTCGGAGCCGGCTTGGCGTACTGCGGCGACTTCGGGTCCACGAGGGCGTCGACGACCACCTTCTGCTGCTGGGCGATCGTCGCCCGCGCCTGGTGGCTCTCCAGCGTGCGGACGACACCTCCCGGGATGTTCAGCGCGGGTGTCAGATCCTGCGGGTTCCCCACGACCGTGAAGCGGTAGGGCTGCGAGACCTTCTTCCCGTCGATCTGCACTCCACCGCCCGACAGGTCGGTGAAGTAGGTGTTGACCACCACGCGCACGTCGTTGATCTGAATCGCCTCCGCCCCCGCCGCTCGAAGTTCTTGCAGGGTGTCCAGCAGCATATCTGCCTTCACCTGCCCTTGGGGATCATCGACCGTGAGTACGATGCCCGGACCAGTGGCTTTGACGGTACCGGCGAGCACACCGAGCTCCGTCACCTTCTTCCTGGTCTGCTCCTGGGCCTCCTTGGCCTGGTTGGAGCTGTTCTCCAACTTCGCCAGGGACTGCTCCAGCTCCGCCTTCTCCTGCTGGAGACGCTGCTGACGGCTGTCCAGTTCGTCGAGGATCCGCACCAGGTCCTCCTGGCGGGCCCCGCGCAGCTGGCTGTGGTGGTCGTTGGTCGACCGCACCTGGATCGCCAGCCCCAGGCCGAGCGAGAACAGCAGCAGCGCCACCACCAGCTGGCCGCGCGACAGCCGCGGCGGCCAGAGCGCCGCCTTCAGCCGCCGCCGGCCGGTGTTCCGGTCCGAAGCGGGCTCGGGCTCGGGCGCCGCTTCCGGCTCGGCCTCGGGCTCGGACTTGGGCTCGGCCTCGGGCTCGGCCCCAGGCGCGGGTACCGGCTCGGGCTTCGCCTCGGCGACGGGCCCGGCCTTCGCCTCCGGCGTCGTCCCGGCCACGGGTGCCGGCCCGACGACCTTCGTGAGCCGCAGCGTCGGCTCGGGCGCCGGATCGGCCTCAAGCTCAGCCTTAGCGTCAGACTTCTCCTCCTGGGCCTCCTCGGCGGCGGTCCCCGCGGCCGAGGAGGCGACCACGGCCGGGTCCTCCGAGCCTTCCGGGCCGGACTCCCCGTCCGCCTCCGGCCCGGGGGTGCCCATGGCCTTCTCGGCGGGCTTCACGGCCGCCTTGACACCGACGACCTCCCGAGGTTCCCCGCCAGGCTTCCCGGCGGCCGGACCGACCGCCGCCGCCTCCGGCTCCTCCGCCACCGCCTCCTCGCGGCGCGGCTCAGGCACGGAAGACATGGCGCCGGATCGCGGCCGCGTTGGAGAAGATGCGGATGCCGAGGACGACGACCACACCGGTGGACAGCTGCGAGCCGACCCCCAGCTGGTCACCAAGGAAGACGATCAGTGCCGCGACCACCACGTTCGACAGGAACGAGACGATGAACACCTTGTCGTTGAAGATCCCGTCGAGCATCGCCCGGACACCGCCGAACACGGCGTCCAGCGCCGCCACCACCGCGATCGGCAGGTAGGGCACGACGGCGTCCGGCACCTCGGGTTGGACGAAGAGGCCGACGACCACCCCGATCACAAGACCCAGTACGGCAATCACGGTCTGGCTGCTCCTGTCCCTGTCGTGGTCTTGGTGGGTCCGGTCGACGGACGCCGCTTGGTGGTGGGAGTACCGCCGGGCCCGGCCGACGAGGCCGATGCGGAAGACGGGGCCGATGGTGAGACGGACGCGGCGGGGCTCTCCTGGGTTCCGGCTCCGGTCGGCGGCGTACCGCCCGGAGTCGTCGGGGAGGCCGCGGGCGAGGTCTCGGGCGTCACCGGCTGCGCGGTCCGCAGCCTCACCCCCACCGCCGCCGGCAGCGTCAGGTTCTTCTGCACGGAGAGCGTCGACTTGATGCCGTACTGCTCCTGGAGCAGCCGCAGGTACTGCCCGGCCATGTCCTTCTCGAAGGCGGTGAGGAGCTTCGAGCCGTCCCCGACCGCCTGGATGCTGTACGGCGGCACCAGCGGCCGGTTGTCCACCAGCACCGCCTCGCCGGCGGCCCGGATCGCGGACAGCGCGGTCAGCCGCTGGCCGTTGATCGCGATCGCCTCGGCCCCGGATCCCCAGAGGCCGTTCACCACCAGCTGCAGGTCACGGTCCCGCAGCCGTCCGCTGTTGGAGAAGCCCTGCCCGGCCCGCGGGTCGACGTTGCCGCCGGCGCCCGTGCCCGTGGCGTCCTCCAGGACCAGCTTCAGGCCCGGCCCGGCGACCGGGCCGAGGCCCACCGCCCCGCTCAGCCCGCCGGGATCGCCGTCCCCCGAGGCGAGCGCCTGCTGCTGGGTGCTGTCGACCTTGAGCCGCAGCTCCTGCACCTGCTTCTGCAACTGGTCGGCCGAGGTGTTGCTGTCGTTGATCCGGTGGATCAGCGCATCCCGCTCCTTGGCCAGCGACGGCTCGGCCTTGTGGGCGTTCACGGCGCCCACCGTCACCACCCCGCCGACCAGCGCCAGCCCGGCGCCGAGCGTGAGCAGCCCCTGCCAGGTGCCGGGTATCCGGCTGTCGCGGGCTCCGCCGCGCGCGGCGGCCGCCTCCGCATAGCCCTCGTCGAGGCTGTGGTCCATCACATTGGTCAGCAAGGACATCGAGGCGTCCGGACGGTTGTACCGTCCGTTCGGGGCACTCGGTGTCGGCGTCGCTGGCATGGAGACCATCGTCCCACGCCGCCGACGGGCCCCGTGCACGGCCCCTGAGCTGCACACACGCTGCACACATGACGGAAAGTGACGGATTGCTCCGAACAGTGTGAAAACGGACAGCGGGGCGCACGAATCACAGCGTGCGCCCCGCCGTTCGAGGCAGTTCCGAGCCTCAGGCAGTGCTCAACCCCGGACGCTCACCGCCCCGCTCCGTCGACCACGGCCGCCCACTCGTCCAGCAGCGCCTCGGTGGCCTCGTCATCCGGGCCCTCCGCCCACAGGTGGGTGACCGCCTCGGCCGGGTCCGGCAGCACCAGCGTCCACCGCCCGTCGGCCTCGACCACCCGGACGCCGTCGGTGGTGTCCAGTCGACGGCTGCCGGCCGCCTCCACCACCGAGCGCATGACCATGCCCTTGGCCGCCCACGGCGTCGCGATGTCCCGGCGCCGGATGTGCGCCTGCGGAATCCGCGCGTCGATCTGGCTCAGCGTGAGCTGGGTCCGCGCCACCAGGCCGACCAGCCGGACGAACGCCGCGGCGCCGTCCAGCACCCCGCTGAACTCGGGCACCACGAAACCGCCGCGCCCGTCCCCGCCGAACACCGTGCCCTCGGCGGAGGCCGCCTTCGCGAGGTCGTCCGGCGTCGTCGTGGTCCAGATGACCTGGGTGCCGTGGTACGCCGCGACCTGCTCGGCGATCCGGGTCGTGGTCACCGGAAGTGCCACCTGTCCGCTGCGCCGCTCGGCCGCGACCAGGTCCAGCAGCACCAGCAGCGCCCGGTCGTCGTCGATCACCCGGCCTAGCTCGTCCACGAACGCGACGCGCTCGCCCACCGGGTCGAACCGGACGCCGAAGGCCGCCCGCGAGGAGGCGACCAGCTCGCCCAGCCTGGCCAGCCCGGCCCTGCGCTCCTCCGCGTCCTCCGTCGGCCTGGCCTCGTCCAGCCCGGTGGAGACGGTCAGCGCCTCCACCCCGAGCCGGCCGAGGATGCTCGGCAGGACCAGGCCCGCGCTGCCGTGCGCGGTGTCCACGACCACCTTCAGCCCGGCCTCCCGGACCCCGGTGGTGTCCACCGTCCGCAGCAGGTTGCCCGCGTAGGAGTCGAAGACGCTGGAGGGGAAGGTCAGGTCCCCGATCTCCCCCGGGAACGCCCGCCGGTACTCCTGACGTGCGTAGACCCGGTCCAACTTGCGCTGGCCCGCCTGCGAGAGGTCCGCCCCGCGCTCGTCGAAGAAGAGGATGTCCAACGAGTCCGGCACACCCGGCGTGGTCCGCAGGAAGATCCCGCCGGCGCTCCCCCGGGCCGTGTGCTGCCGGGCCACCGGCATGGGCACGTTCTCCAGGTCGCGGACGTCGATCGCGGAGGTCTGGAGCCCCGAGATCATCGCCCGTTTGAGCGCACGCGCACCACGCGAGTGGTCACGCGCGATGGTGACGGTGGCGCCCTTCTTCAGCGTCGTCGCGTACGCCCCCGCCAGCCGCACGGCCAGCTCCGGGGTGATCTCGACGTTCAGGATGCCCGAGACGCCGCGCACCCCGAACAGGTGCTCCTGACCGCGCGACTCCCAGATCACCGAGGTGTTGACGACGGCGCCGGCCTCGATGGTCTTGAACGGGTAGACCCGGACGTTCGCCCCGATGATCGACTCCTCGCCGACCAGGCATTCGTCCCCGATCACCGCGCCGTCCTCGATCCGCGCGGCCCGCATCACATCGGTGTTCTTGCCGACCACGCAGCCCCGCAGGTTGCTCTGCGGCCCGACGTAGACGTTGTCGTGCACCACCGCCCTGTGCAGGAACGCGCCGCGCTTGACGACCACGTTGCTGCCCAGCACGGTGTGCTCGCGGATCTCCACCCCGGCCTCGACCTTGGCGTAGTCCCCGATGTACAGCGGCCCGCGCAGCACCGCGTCCGGATCCACCTCGGCGCCCTCGGCGACCCAGACGCCCGGGGAGATCTCGAATCCGTCCAGCTCGACGTCGACCTTCCCCTCCAGGACGTCGGCCTGGGCCTTGCCGTAGCTCTCGTGGGTGCCCACGTCCTCCCAGTAGCCCTCGGCGACGTAGCCGTAGACCCGCTTGCCCTCCTTCAACAGCTGTGGGAAGACGTCACTCGACCAGTCGACGGACTCACCCGCCGCCACGTAGTCGAAGACCTCGGGCTCCATCACGTAGATGCCGGTGTTCACCGTGTCGGAGAAGACCTGCCCCCAGGTCGGCTTCTCCAGGAAACGCTCGACCCTCCCCTCGTCGTCCGTGATCGTGATGCCGAACTCCAGTGGATTCGGCACTCTCGTGAGACAGACGGTGACCAGAGCGTTCTTGCTGCGGTGAAAGTCGATCAATTCCGAGAGATCGAAGTCGGTCAGCGCGTCACCGGAGATCACCAGAAAGGAATCGTCCTTGAGCGCGTCCTCGGCGTTCTTGACACTCCCCGCAGTGCCCAGTGGCGTCTCCTCGTGGGCATAGGTCAGATGCATGCCCAGCTCTTCGCCGTCACCGAAATAGTTCTTGACCAGCGACGCCAGGAACTGCACGGTGACGACGGTGTCGGAGAGGCCGTGCCGCTTCAGCAGCCGAAGCACGTGCTCCATGATCGGCCTATTGGCGACCGGAAGCAGCGGCTTCGGCATGCTGGAGGTCATCGGGCGGAGTCGGGTGCCCTCGCCCCCTGCCATTACAACGGCTTTCATTACGGGTGCGTCCTCCTTCGCGGTGGTGGACCAACAGGTCCATCAAAGCGTTCCAGAAGGTTCTCTACCCGGAAGGTATCGTCCGACGCACCGATGAGGCGTGGGGCTTCTCTCAGATCACGTCTCAGACTGTGGACGCGGAGCCCGCGGTGCTCGCCCGGACGATCCGCCGCGCCTGAACCGCGTAAAGAATCGCGGCCCACCAGTACAGCGTCGTCCCCCACCAGATGAACGCCCAGCTCACCACCTCGGCCGGCCGGGCGATCCAGCTGTCCACGCTGCCGAGCAGCAGAAGCGGAAAGGCGTACATCAGATTGAAGGTCGCCGCCTTGCCCAGGAAACTCACCTGGAGCGGTCCGTAGCCGTGCCGGTTCAGAATCGGCAGCAGCGCGGCGATGAATACCTCACGGGCCAACAGGATCGCGGTGAGCCACCACGGCAGAATCTCACGCCAGGTCAATCCGACCAGCGTGGACAGCACATAGAGCCGGTCGGCCAGCGGATCGAGCAACTGCCCCACCCGGCTGATCTGCCCCCACCGCCGGGCGAGCTTCCCGTCCAGGTAGTCGCTGATCCCGCTCAGCATCAGGATCAACAGCGCCCAACCGTCATTGTTGGGCCCGTCGAACACCGGCCACAGCATGAGCCAGAGAAAGAGCGGAACACCGACCAGCCGGCCCATGCTCAGCATGTTGGGGATGGTGAGGACGCGATCGGTCTGGACCCGCGTCTCCTGGACCTCCACCCGGGGGCCTCCTGTCCCGTGCTACGACAATTGCATGTTGACCCTACAACAGAGAAGCCCCCGACCGGTTCACCCGGCGGGGGCTTCTCTAGAATAATTGTTCGGCGGCGTCCTACTCTCCCACAGGGTCCCCCCTGCAGTACCATCGGCGCTGTAAGGCTTAGCTTCCGGGTTCGGAATGTAACC
>NZ_JBSHBN010000209.1:0-14228 GCF_053612025.1 Kitasatospora sp. NPDC054768 | reverse complement strand
CGACCAGTACGCCAACTGCTCACCCACGACCCCACCCAGCAGCTCCTGCTGCCACAGCGAGTAATCCGCGTACTGAACGGCCAACGGCTCCCACTCCGGCGCCAGCCCCGCCAACCGCGCCCGATAGGCCGACGCCACCCCCTCCCACAACGGCCTCATCGACCAACCATCAATCGCGATGTGATGTGAGGTCAGCGACAGAATCGACTCTCCCTCGCCCTCGCCGAGCGTGAACAGCGCCACCCGCAACGGAAGTTCGGTGGAAAGATCGAACGGCGTGAACGCAGCCGTGCGCATCTCCTCGTGCAGCGCATCACGTCCGCACTCCACGACCGTGAACGGGACGTGGGCGCCGTCGGCGGGCAGCACCAGCTGGCGCGGCTGACCGTCGACCGCCGGGTAGACCGTGCGCAGGGCCTCGTGCCGGCCGACGACGTCACCGATCGCCGCACGCAGAGCCTCGACGTCCACCGTGCCGTGCAGGCGGAACGCGAACGGACTGTTGTAGGCCGCCGACGCCCCCTCCAACTGGTCGAGGAACCACAACCGCTGCTGGGCGAACGACAGCGGCAGCACCTCCGGCCGCGGGCCCGCCACCAGCGCCGGACGCGCCGGGCGGCCGTCCTTCAGCTTCTCCGCCACCTTGGCGACGGTCGGGTTCCGGAACAGTTCACGGATGCCGAGCTCCGCGCCGAGCGTGCTGCGGATGCGACTGATCAGCCGGGTCGCGAGTACGGAGTGACCGCCCAGCGCGAAGAAGTTGTCGTCGATCCCCACCGACGGCACATCGAGGACCTCAGCGAAAAGGCCGCACAGGATCTCCTCCTGCACCGATCCGGGACCGCGGCCGTCCTCGGCCATGGCCTTCTGCCCGACCGTCGGTTCCTTCTGCTGAGCCATGACATCTCCCTCTGGTGCCTATCCGGCGGTGATCGATGTGCGTGACCGGACGCCCCGGCCGGGTGCTTCGTCACCTGGCCGGGGCCGTACGCGGGTGTGCGAAAGGAATGGGGAAAAGGGAATCGGGTCCGCGGGTCAGCCGACCGCGGTCGGGCGCGGCGCCAGGTCGGTCCAGTTCTGCTCGATGTACTCCAGGCAGGCCTGGCGGTCGTTCTCGCCGAAGGCCGTGGCCCAGCCGGCCGGGACCTCGATCGCGTTCGGCCACAGGGAGTGCTGGTTCTGGTCGTTGACCAGGACCACGTAGCGGCCGTCGGCGTCCTCGAACGGATTCGTCACAGCGGTGCTCCTTCTTCGCGGGGTGAATGTTCGTGGCGGGGAAAGGGACCGGGCCCCGGTGGGGCGGGGTCCGGCGTGCTACGGGTGGAGGTGCGGGTCGGCCGTTCCCGGGAGCCAGACGTCCTCCGGGCCCAGCGCGGCGGGCGTGTACTTGCCCAGCGCGCTGATCAGCAGCCGCAGTTCGAAGGCGAGGCAGGAGACCAGCCGGGCGATCCCGTCTTGCGGGTCCTCGTCCGCCGCGAGCAGGGCCGCCCGGCCCAGTCCGACGGCGCGGGCGCCCAGCGCCAGGGCCTTCACGGCCCTGGCGCCCTCCCACATCCGGCCCGAGACCAGCAGGCAGTCGGAGGAAGAGCGCGGCTCCAGCCGGCGCAGGCACTCGCCCAGCGGCAGGCCCACCTGGTCGAGGAAGCTGCTGGGCGCCCAGCCGCTGCCGCCCTCGGCGCCGTCCACGGTCACCGAGTCCGCGCCGCTCTCCCGGGCCACGGCCGCCGCCTCGCGGATGTCGCGCCCGGGCGGGAGTTTCACCCAGATCCGCGCGCGCGGGTAGTTGTTGCGCATGAACCGGATCTGCTGACGCAGGATCTCCGCGGTGAACGTGCCCGGGCTGCTGGACCGCAGCACCCGGTCGTGCCCGCCGCCGAAGACGTTCTCGTCGGTGCTGTACTGGGCGGCCAGCTGGTCGGCCACGGAGCGTTTCAGCACCGTCATCCCGCCGAGGCCGGGCTTGGCGCCCTGTCCCACCTTCAGCTCGAACGCCAGCCGGCCGGACTCCAGCAGGGCCTTCGCGGCCGGGGCGCTGTAGATCTGGTTCCACACCTCGGCATCGGCGTCCTCGGTGCTCTGCTGGAACGCCAGCCCGCCCATGCCCTCGGGGAGTTCCTGCTCGTAGGCGCGCAGCCGGGCGAGCATGCTGTCGCCGGTGTCGGCGGAGCTGTCGGCGGACCGGTCCCCGGGGCTGCCGGTGGACCGCTCCTCGGGGCTGCCGGTGGACCGGTCCTCGGGGCTGCCGGCGGAACCGTCGGCGAAGCCGTTGGTCGGCACCACGTTCTCGCCGATGACCAGCGGGATGCCCAGCCGTCCGGCCTGGCGGCTGGCCGCCAGGCCCAGCCCGGAGGAGGCCACCTGGGTGGAGCCGAAGGCCGAGACGTACACCGGCAGCGACGACCGGAACCCGCCGATGTCGGTGGCGAGTTCGACGTCGCCGTAGAGCGGCTCGCGGGCCAGGTCGGTGAGCTTCTCCAGCCGCTGGGGCATGAAGACCGGCGGGACCAGGCGCATCGCGTCCAGCACGTCCGCGCCGTGGGGCGCCGCCGGCTGCGGGACGCCGCCCGTGCCGCCGGCGCCGAACAGGGTCAGGCCGTAGCCGTCCATCGGCGGGAACGCCCCGGCGGCGCCCTCCCTGGCCCGCGACCGGATCGCGGCCTCCGGGAAGCCCGGGGCGCCGAGCACCCCGCTCACGGCGAGACCACCCCGGGGATCTTCGGGAACGGGGTGGCCTGCCAGACGGCGTCCAGCCCGGCGACGTAGCGGGTGAGCCGCTCGATGCCGATCCCGAAGCCGGCGCTGCCCGGGATCCCGTCGCGGACCATCTTCAGGTACCACTCGTACTTGGCCGGGTTCTCGCCGCTCTCGCGCATCCGGGCGATGATCCGCGCGTAGTCGAACTCCCGCTCGCTGCCGCTGATCAGCTCGCCGAAGCCTTCGGGGGCGATGAGGTCGAAGTTGCGCAGGACCTCCGGGCGCCGCGGGTCCTCGCGGTCGTAGAAGCCGCGCGAGCCCTTGGGGTAGTCGATGATGAAGAACGGCGAGTCCGACTTGTGCGAGAGCAGGCCCTCGCCCTGCCAGTCGATCTCGGCGTCGTGGTTCTGCTCGTGGCCCAGCCGGGCCAGCTCGGCCATCGCGTCGCCGTGGCTGATCCGCTCGAACGGGGCGTCGCGGGTGAGCAGCGGGATGAAGGCGTCCGCGTCGCGGCCCAGGACGTCCAGCTCGGCGCCCATCGTCCGCACCACGCGCTCGATCGCCGCGGTCACGATGGACTGTGCCACGCCCATCGCGTCCTCCTGCGTGGCGCCGGCGATCTCCACGTCGAACTGGTGGAACTCCGCCAGGTGGCGGCCGATGTTCGCGGTCTCCAGCGGTTCGAGCCGGACGTTCGGCGCGACGTAGAACACCTTGTCGAAGGCGAGCAGCGACGCCTGCTTGTAGAGGATCGCGCTGGTCATCAGCTTGTAGCGGTGGCCGTAGAAGTCGACGTCCACCTGCTTGGCACCACGGCCGCCCGGGTCCGTCACCGGTCCGATGATCGGCGGCAGCAGCTCCACGAACCCTTCGCCGAGGAGTAGTTCGCGGCCCGCCTGGACGATCTGGTTCTGGATCCGCAGCACGGACCGGGTCACGGGGTTCTTGAGGTGGTCCGGCAGTGCACCGGGCCGTGCAGACTCGAACTCGCTGGTCAAGGGGTCTCTTCCTTCGGTTCTCTGGTCCTGCGGTTCTGGCAGGGGGTTCAGCTGGGGATCCCGGGCAGCCGGTCCAGCGTGGTGGCGGCGCGCTCGTCGAACGACCGCGCGACGTGGGACAGGGCCCGGAGCAGGTCCGCCGCGCTCATCGAGCGGTTGCCGGTGGACCGCCCGTTCGGCCGTACGGGCAGGGAGCCGGTGTGCGACCAGCGCAGCCGCCCGTCGGAGTCGATGTAGCTCCTGGCCCGTCCGGCGTTGTCCGGGTGCAGGCAGTACGGGACGTCCAGCAGCCCCCGGTTGAACGCCTCGACCAGGGCGGCGCCCACGTCCGTGTTGAGGCCGAGGACGGTGTTCACGAGCGCGGTCGCCTCCGCCAGGACCTCGCTGTCCGCGCCGGTGTCCGGCGGCGCCGATCCGCCCGCGTTCTGGGCGGCCAGCGCCGCGATCTCCAGCGCCTCGACGTTCTCCCGGACGGTCGGGATCCGGTGCGCCTCGGCCGCCGTCTTGACGATGAGCCGTTCCGCTCCGGTGCGGACGGCCAGCTCGGCGGCCTGCTCCAGCAGCAGCAGGGCGCCCGAGCGGGTGCTGGGGTAGACCCCCATGTAGTTGTAGATCACGATGTGCCAGTCGACGTCCGGCAGCAGCGCACCGGCGAGCCGGCGCAGGGCCAGCACCGCCTCCCGGTCCTGCTCGGCGTTGGTCTGCTGGGCGTAGCTCAGCGAGATGCTGCGCAGGCCGTGCCGGCGGAAGAACACGCCTTCCAGGAGGCTGATCGCCACCAGCAGGCTGGGCGGGCAGAGCTGGCCGAGCATGCAGCCGCCGAAGGTCTCGACGTGCGGTTCGATGCCGTGGTCACGGGCCCTGACCATCAGCTCGCAGGACCGTTCCCAGTTCCGCACCGCCTGGCGCAGCGGGAGGCGCCCGTACGGCAGGCAGTAGGAGACCGGGCCGCCTTCGGTGGTGTCGAGCCCCGCTTCCAGCGAGGCCGCGATGATGCCGTAGGGGCTCGCCGACCCGTGCCGCACCTGGACCGGGAAGTCGCGCTCGCGCACGCCGTCCAGCACCCCCCGGTTGGTGTCCGGGGGGTGGGTCCTGATCGGGTAACCGTTGAGGTCGCCGCCCTCGTCGACGGCCCGCCGGGCGTCGGCGAGCTTGCCGAGCCGGGTGTAGCTGTCCAGGGTGATCGTGCCGACCGTGGTGGCGTTGGCCCCCTTGACGGCGATCAGCCCGTCCCGCATGGCCCGCGGGTCGCCGAAGCCCATGCGGGGCTGCACCACCAGGTTGCCCTGTTCGTGCGACCGTCCGACGAAGTCCGCGAACGCGTTGACCGGCCCGTCGTTCATGGGGTCGGGGCGGCGCGGAGCTCCTCCAGGACGCGGCCGGCCCGCCTCGCCTTCTCGGCGCTGAGGGCGGCGACGTACCTCTCGAACTCCGGTAGTCCGGACGACTCGTGGAAGACCGCGGAGAAGCCCGCGGACAGCAGGCGGCGCGTCATCTCGCCGCCGGCGGCCCCGCCCGCACCGGCCCGCAGCTGCTTGCCGGTGCCGAGCTTCCCGCCGATGACGATCGGTGTGTCGGCGAGCTCCGGGTCGGCGCGCAGCGCCGCGACGGCGGACAGTCCGTCGCTCTCGCCGTGGCCGTTGACGCTGCTGAGCACGATGAGGTCGGGGGCGCCGCGCCGGCACTCCGCCGCCAGTTCCCCGCCCGGCAGGCACGGGCCGAGGTTCTGCACCCGGTGCCCCCAGTCCTCCAGCTGGAGCTGGAGGAAGACCAGGTTCCAGGTGTGCGAGTCCGACTCGGTGCCGCTGACGATCACGTCCAGCGTGGCGTCCGTTCTCATCGTCGGCTCCTCTCGCGGGGATCGAGGGCGGCGATCCTGGAGGGCAGGGTCCGCCAGACCTCCGGGGTGTAGAAGTGGCCGCCGGGGAGGACGTCGTGGCGGTACTCGCCCAGCGCCAGCGTGCGCCACTGCTCGCCCGCGTTCGCCTCGATGACGTCGTCGTCGGCGCCCGACAGCATCTGCACCGGCATGCTGACGGTGGCGCCCTCGGTGTAGCGGAAGGTGTCCCGCACCCGGATGTCGGCGCGCATCAGTTCGACGCTCATCTCCTGGAGTTCGGGGTCCTCCAGGACGTGTGCCGGCATCAGGCCGTGGGTCTTCATCCAGAGCAGCAGACCGTCGTCGTCGTCCTGCTGGGACGGGAACATGTCCCGGGGCGTGAGCCCGCGGGCCGGCGCGTTGGCCGAGGAGACGACCAGGTTCCGCGGCAGCGGCCCGCCGCCGCTCTCGATCCGCGCGGCGACGTCGAACGCCATCCAGCCGCCCATGCTGTGCCCGAAGAGCACATAGGGGCCGTCGACGGCGGACAGCACCGCCGCGGTGGCGTCCTGGGCCAGCTCCTCCCAGTCGGTGGCGAAGTCCTCCAGGAACCTGCCCTCCCGGCCCGGGTAGCAGATCGCCGACAGGGCGATGTCGTCCGGCACGGCGTCGCCCCACAGGTGGTAGGAGGCCGTGCCGCCCCCGCAGAAGCCCAGGCAGATCAGCGTCAGGGCGGCGTCCTTGGGGCGCCGGATGCTGATGACGGTGGTGTCCTGTGCGGTGTTCACTTGCCCTCCGTCCGACGGGACGCCACGAACTCCGCCAGCGACCGCAGTTCGGGGTGCTGGTAGACCTCCTTCGTGGACACGGTGATGCCGAACTGCTTCTTCAGCCGGCCGATGACGCGCAGCGCGATGAGCGAATGGCCGCCCAGCGAGAAGAAGTTGTCGGTGGGGCTGATCCGCTGGCGGCCGAGCACCTCGGCCCACACGCCGGCGATCAGGGTCTCGAACTCGCCCTGCGGCTCGTCCCCCGGCTCCTGTTCGTCGGCCCACAGGGCCTCGTCCACGGCGGGCAGGGCCCGGTGGTCCACCTTGCCGTTCACGCTCAGCGGCATGGTGTCGAGCGTGACGAACGCCGAGGGGACCATGAACGACGGCAGCACGCCGCCGAGGTGCTCCTGGAGTTCCCGGGCGCGCGGGACGCTCCCGCCCTCCGGGACGACGTAGCCGACCAGTTGGTCGCCGGCGGTCTCGGTGGCGTGCAGGACGACGGCGGCGGTCCTGACCTCCGGGTGCGCGGCGAGCGCCGCCTCGATCTCGCCGAGTTCCACCCGGTAGCCGCGGATCTTGATCTGCCGGTCGGCCCGGCCCAGGTAGTCGATGGTGCCGTCGGGGCGCAGCCGCACCCGGTCGCCCGTGCGGTACATCCGGCGGCCGGTACCGGCCGGGTCGGCGACGAAGCGCTGAGCGGTCAGCGCGGGCCGGCCGACGTAGCCGATGGTCACGGAGGGCCCGGCCAGGTAGAGCTCGCCCGGCTCGCCGGCGGCCGCGGGGCGCAGCCCTTCGTCGAGCACGTGGGCGGTGAACCCGGGCAGCGCGCGGCCGATGTGCGGGCCCGCGCCGGTGATCCAGGCCGCGGTGGCGTCCACGGTGCACTCGGTGGGGCCGTACAGGTTGATCGCCTCGACCGTCCCGGCGTCGCGGGCTTCGCCCAGCTCGCGCCAGACCTCCGCCGGTACCGGCTCGCCGCCCATGAACAGCCGCAGGACGCGGCCGTCGGCGGTGGGGGCGAGGAGGGCCTCGCGCAGCACCTCCCAGTGCGAGGGCGTCAGGTCCAGGTCGTCGACGGCGTGCTCGTCCAGCAGGGCGCGCAGCACGGCCGGGTCGGTGCGTTCGTTCTCGCCGATCACCACGATGCTGTCGCCCCGGCAGATCCGGGCCCACTGCTGGACGGAGGCGTCGAAGGAGATGCTCGCGTTCCAGGCCACCGTGCGCGGCCGGTCGGCGTAGAAGCCCGCCTCTTCGAGGTCGGCGGCGAGCGCGGCCACGCCGCCCCGGGTGGCCTCCACGCCCTTCGGCGTTCCGGTCGAGCCGGAGGTGTAGATCACGTACGCCGGGTCCGCCGGGGAGGTCTCGGCCGCCGGCGCGTCCGGAGTCGCGGTCGGCGCGGCGAGGGCGTCGGCGAGGGTGATGACGTCGACGCCGGTGGGCCACGTCGGCCCGTTGCCGGGCTCCGCCAGGACGGTCCGCAGGTCGGCGCCGGCCACCATGTGGGCGAGGCGGTCCTGCGGGTAGGCGGGGTCCAGCGGTACGTAGGCGGCGCCGACGTGCCACACGGCGAGCAGGGCGACGACGAGGTCCGCGCCGCGGTGCATGCTGACGCCCACCCGGGCGCCGCGTCCGAGGCCGCGCTCGGCCAGCTGTGCGGCCAACCGGCGTACGTCGTGGTCGAGTTCGGCGAAGGTCAGGGTGCGGTCGGTCCCTCGCACGGCCAGCCGGTCCGGGGTGGACGCGACGGCCCGCCGGAACCGGACGATCGGGTCGACCGTCACGGTCGGGGCCGCCGGGGCCAGGGGCTCCTCGGTGATGCTCACGCGGCACCGCCGTTGCCCGCCGCGGCCGGCACGGTGGGCCGGCACTCGTCGAGGTCGACCGGGTTGCCCATGGCGACGACGATCTTGCGGTCGCCCCGGAACGGGTCGCGGCCGTGGGCCGTGAGCACGTTGTCGACGAGCATGACGTCACCGGGCTGCCAGGTCTGACGCACCGTCGCCTCGGCGTAGGCGGTGTTGATGATGTCGAGCTCGTCCCGGGTCAGGGGCTTCCCGTCGGCCACTCCGGTTTCGAACGGCAGGCCGTCCGCGCCGAATTCGTCCACGAGCGTCTCGCGGAGCTCCTCGTCCAATGACCAGGAATTCCAGAAGGCCATGTGATTGAACCAGACCTCCTCGTCGGTCGCCGGGTGCCGGATGATTCCGGGCCGCCGTTGCGCGGTCCTCAGATTCCCCTCGTCGTCCCAGTGGCAGGAGATCAGGTTCTCCGAGCAGTACTGCTCGACGTCCTCCCGGCGCTCGGTCGCGAATGCCTTCTCCCAGCTCACGGAGATGTGCTCGGAGTAACTCCGGTGCAGGGTCCAGCCGTTGGCGCGGATCCGCTCGACGAGCGGGGCGGGCAGTTTCCGCAGCACCTCCCGGCAGTCCGCGACCGGCGTCGCCCCGCCCTCCTCCGGGGCGATCAGGCAGGCGAACATCAGCAGCCCGGGGAACGTGAGGGTGTAGCTGTTCTCGTTGTGCATCCGGATCGACTGGGCCGGCGGCAGATCGGTGGACGAGTAGACGTCGTTGCCGAAGCTGCTGCGCGGCGTCGCCTTCTCCCGGTAGGGCGTCCGCTGCGGGACGAGGACGTCCCGCACGAGTGCGAAGTCCTCGACGGAGGCGACCGGAAGCCCGCGCAGGTACAGCGCGCCGTACCTTTGAAGCGCGGTACGGATGTCGGGCAGGAGCGCGTTCAGCCACGCGCAGGCCTCGTCGGTACCTTCGAATCGAGGGACGACGAGGGTGGCCGGCTTGCCCTTCTCAAGGGTCCAGTCCAGCTCTTGTGGCGCAGTTCTTGCAGAAGACATGACTCGATGCACCTTCCTCATGACGGAGCGCGACGGCATGGTGCCGCGGTCGCCCCAGGGCAGTTGGATCGCGATCAGAACCTCTGAACCGAGAACACGGTCATCGACCCCGCGGGGTCGTCGTGCCGGGTCGCCGGGACATGCGTGCGGCCCGAATCCGGGGCCGGCCACTGAAGGGTTCGGCAGGGCGGCGACTTCCGCTGCCGGCGGCGAATGGGCAGCACAAGAGCCCGGCTTTCCGACGCCTGTTCACGCGTCGACGAGCCGCTATCGCCGGGCCGTCACACCATCGGCCGCACCTGCGGGCCACCGGTACCGCGTCTCCGACCGGAGAACGGCGGGATGCCGTCCGGCACTCCCGCACACCGATCCATCCCCCCCTCCCGAGTGCTCACCTTCGGGTACGCGGAATTCGCGTCCCCGGCGTCGTTCCCCCGAGTTCGCCGAGGCGGGTGTACTGATACCCATCGCCTCCGCCTTGACCGTGCGCGGCCAATCAGATCACATCAACGCGCCGTCATGGAAGAAGTCGTGGAGGCAAGTTCGCAGCTTTCATACGGCATTCACGTCACCGACGGTGACGAATCCACCACCGTTTCAGGTGATTCCGGTGCTGGGGGCGGCCGTCGCCCATACGGCAACACCGGCAACACCGGCACCAGGCGCCGGCCGGCCGGATCCCCGGGCGGGCGCGCTCAGGCCCGGCCGAGGACGCGGTCGACGGTGATCTCGATGACCACCCGGTCCGGGTTGACCCGCGGCTCCCGGTAGCGCTCGGCGTAGCGGCGCTCCGCCTCGGCGACCTGCTCGGGCTCGTCGCGGACCACCGCCAGCCCCTCCAGGGTCGACCAACGGGCCCGGTCCACCTGGCAGACCGCGACCCGCTGGCCCCCGGGCCCGGCCTCGGCGACGTTGCGGGCCTTGCGACTGGTGCGGCTGGTGATCACCCGGGCGGTGCCCGTCTCCGGCTGGTACGTCACACCCACCGGCACCACGTGCGGCGTGCCGTCCGGGCGGGTGGTGGTCAGCGTGGAGATGTGCCGCTCCCGCCAGAAGGCGAGGAAGGAGTCGTCGAGGTCGCGCGGGTCATGGGCCATGATCGCGATGGTACGGCCCCCGGGGAACGGGCGTTCCCCGGGGGCGTACGGGCGGGGCGTCAGTGCCCGCGCGCGATCCACTCCGGCAGGGCCGGGGCCTCGGCGCCGATGGTGGTCGGGTCGCCGTGGCCGGTGCGCACCACGGTCTCGGCCGGGAGCGTCAGCAGCCGCTCGCGGATCGAGTCGACGATCGTCGGGAAGTGCGAGAACGACCGGCCGGTGGCTCCCGGCCCCCCGTGGAACAGGGTGTCGCCGGTGAAGACGGTGCCCAGCCCGGGCGCGTACAGGCAGACCGCGCCCGGCGCGTGCCCCGGGGTGTGCAGCACGGTCAGCTCGGTGCCGGCCACCTCGATCCGCCCGCCGTCGGCCAGTTCGCCGTCCGGCAGCCGCTCGGGGTGGGTGAGCTTCCACAGCGGAAGGTCGTCCGGGTGCAGCAGGATCGGCGCACCGGTGCGGTCGGCGAGCGCCGGGGCCGCGTCGATGTGGTCGTTGTGCGCGTGGGTGGAGACGATCGCCAGCAGCCGGCGCCCGCCGAGCGCGGCCTCGATGGCCTCGGCGTCGTGCGCGGCGTCGATCACCACCGCCTCCTCGTCGTTCCCGACGATCCAGACGTTGTTCTCCACCTCCCAGCTGCCGCCGTCGAGCTCGAAGGTCCCGGCGGTCACCAGCCGGTCGATGCGGGCCGAGGTCACAGGACCACCACCGAACGCAGGACGTCGCCCTGGTGCATGCGCTCGAAGGCCTGCTCCACGGCGTCGAGCCCGATGGTCTCGGTGACGAAGGCGCCGAGGTCCAGCCGGCCCTGGAGGTAGAGGTCGATCAGCATCGGGAAGTCCCGCGAGGGCAGGCAGTCGCCGTACCAGGAGGACTTCAGCGCGCCGCCGCGGCCGAAGACGTCGAGCAGCGGGAGCTCCAGCGTCATCTCCGGGGTCGGCACGCCGACCAGGACGACGGTGCCGGCCAGGTCCCGGGCGTAGAAGGCCTGCTTGTAGGTCTCCGGCCGGCCGACCGCCTCGACCACCACGTCCGCGCCGTTGCCGCCGGTCAGTTCGCGGATCGCCTCGACCGGGTCGGTGGTGCGGGAGTTGACGGTGTGGGTGGCGCCCAGCCCGCGGGCGGTCTCCAGCTTGCGGTCGTCGATGTCCACCGCGATGATCTTCGCCGCGCCCGCCAGCCGGGAGCCCATCACGGCCGCGCCGCCGACGCCGCCGCAGCCGATCACCGCGACCGAGTCGCCCCGGCCCACGTTGCCGGTGTTGATCGCGGCACCGAGGCCCGCCATCACGCCGCAGCCCAGCAGGCCCGCGACGGCCGGGTCGGCCGCCGGGTCCACCTTGGTGCACTGGCCGGCCGCGACCAGGGTCTTCTCGGCGAACGCGCCGATGCCCAGGGCCGGGGACAGCTCGGTGCCGTCCAGGAGCGTCATCCGCTGCTTCGCGTTGTGGGTGTTGAAGCAGTACTGCGAGCGGCCCCGCTTGCACGCGCGGCACTGGCCGCACACCGCACGCCAGTTGAGGACCACGAAGTCACCGGGCCCGACCTCGGTGACGCCCTCGCCGACCGACTCCACGATGCCCGCGGCCTCGTGGCCGAGCAGGAACGGGAACTCGTCGTTGATGCCGCCCTCCCGGTAGTGGAGGTCGGTGTGGCAGACGCCGCACGCCTGGATCCGGACCACCGCCTCGCCCGGGCCAGGGTCCGGCACCACGATCGTGGTCACCTCCACGGGCGCGCCCTTGGCGCGCGCGATGACTGCCTTGACCTGCTGGGGCATCCGATTCCACCTCCGTCTGCCGGTGCGGCTCTGCACCGGCGTGACCTGCGACAACACGACTGCAAGACGAACTGCCCACGAAGCGTATCGCCCGCCCGGCCGGTCACCGGCGGAGCGTCCCGGGCGATCCGACGTGACGTGGTGTGATACGGCTCACCGGACCTGCCGACGGCGTGTCCGACACCGCCGCGCCGGCTCACGGACCCTCCCCGCGGCATGTGCCGCCCGGGTATCCGCCGAGCGCCCGGGGACCGCCCGGCGCGGCCCTGTCGACAGGGGCGCACGGGCGTCGCCGAGCGCCTGTCAGCACGCCCCGAAGTGCCCGGAAAGCACCGGCGTTGGCTGGAAGTGCCGCAGACGGGCGCCCCGCCACCCACGTACGGTCGTAGCTGAGACGGTCCACGCGACCACGCTCAGCACACCCGCCCCACCCGTCGGCGCGCGACCGCGCACCGACCGCGCCGGGTGCGCACCGACCGTGCACCCGCGCACATTTCGCGCCACACCCCGTAGGAGCCCGACCGAACCCCGGCCCGTGTCGAGCCGCCAGCCGGCCGCATCACCCGTCCCCCGCACGATCCCCGGATTCACCCCCCGTCGGGTCGCGTCCCGCGGCCCACCGCCCTGGAGTCTGGAGTACGGATGTCCACCGAGAACAGTGCGACCAGCGCCGGCACCGCCCCGCTCCCCCCGCTGCACTGCATGCGCCAACTCGAACCCGGCCCGCCCCGCCTCGCCGCGCTGCCCACCGGCACGCCGGTCTGGCTGGTCAGCCGGCACGCCGACGTGCGCCAGGTGCTGACCGACCCGCGACTGGGCCGCGCCCCGCTCTACGCGCCGGACGCCCCGCCGATCACGGTCACGCCGAACATCCTCGACGACCCGCAGAGCATGCTGAACATCGACGGCACCGACCACCAGCGGCTGCGCCGCACCGTGCAGCGGGCCTTCACCCCGCGCGCGATCGAACGCTGGCGGCCCTGGGTGGCCTCGGTGGTCGAGTCGCTGATCGACGAGCTGATCGACCACGGCTCCCCCGCCGACATCATCGCCGGCTACTCCCGCCCGCTGCCCGTCGCCGTGATCAGCCGGCTGATGGGCCTGGACAACCTGGACAGCAAGCGGCTCGCGCACTGGAGCGACCACGCGCTCTCCACCACCGCCCACAGCGCCGAGGCGATCGTCACCGCGATGACCGAGTTCGCCGCCTTCGGCGCCGAGGTGATCGCCGAACGCCGGGCCGCCCCCGGCGAGGACCTGGTCAGCGGGCTGCTCGCGGCCGCCGCCGAGGACGGCTCGATCACCGAGGGCCAGCTGGTCGTCCTGGTCATCGGCCTGGTCGTGGCCGGCCACGAGACCACCATGACCAGCCTCGGCAACGCCCTGGTCTACCTGCTCCAGGACGGCCGCGACGCCTGGCGGCGGCTCTCCTCCGACGAGGCCAGCGCCGCCGCCGCGACCGAGCAGCTGCTGCGCGCCGTCCCGCTCGGCGACCGCCAGGAGCACATGCCCGGACTGATGCGCCGCACCGTCGAGGACGTCGAGATCGGCGGTGTGGTCATCCCGGCCGGCAGCGTGGTCGCCGCCGACGCGAACGCCGCCAACCACGACCCGGAGGCCTTCACCGGGGACCTGCGCACCGAGCTGTTCTCCCCGCTGGCCGCCCCCATGCTCACCTTCGGCGCCGGGCCGCACCACTGCCTGGGCGCCTGGCTGGCCCGGATGGAGCTGGAACTCGCCCTGCACCGGCTGGCCCGCCGGCTGCCCGCCCTGCGGCTGGCCGACCCGGTCGGCCGGATCGACTGGCGGCGCGGCCTGCTCACCCGCAGCCCGAACTCCCTGCGGGTGGAGTGGTGACGGGCCGTGCGAACACCGAGCCGGTGGTCGTCCGGGTCGACCGCGACCGCTGCATCGGCTCCGGGATGTGCGCCCTCAGCGCCCCCGACTCGCTGGTCCTCGGCTCCGACGGGCTGGCCGCACCGCTGGCCGAGTACGCGGACGGCGGCGCGGAGCCGACGGACGGGCTGACCGAGGCGGTGGACTTCTGCCCGGTCGAGGCGCTCAGCCTCCACTCGGCGCGCGGCGGCTACCGGATCGCCCCCGCCGATTGAACGCGCCCGGTGGTGGGCGGCCCCCCCGCCCCCCCCCGCCCCACCCCCCGGGCCGCGGGGCCCCGGGCCCCCCCCCGCCCGCGCCCCCCCCCCCCCCCCGACACCCCCCCC
>NZ_JBSHBN010000208.1:0-14414 GCF_053612025.1 Kitasatospora sp. NPDC054768 | reverse complement strand
GGCTGCGGGATCATCCCGCAGCCGGCGCCTGGGGTTGCGTGGCCCTCCGGCAGCGAGTGGAACCGACGCCACGGCGATGCAGCCCCCGGACGGCGTTCCCCGGCTGACCCCGCATGTGCGGGGAGGACGGCCCGCAGGAGCTGGGGCGATGTGGCGACCTTGCTGTTTCTTTGCCGAGGCGTCAAAGTGCCGAGGACACGTGTCATGAGTCAGGGGCCCCGTGAGGGACATGGGCCCTCGGCCTACCTGCCCGCAGTCCGGTAGATTCTGCGGCCGGTTGATCGGCACACGAAGCGGCTCCGTGCCGCGGGTTCGACGCAGGGGGCTACGGGGTGCGGGACAGGGACGGGCGCGCGGGGGACCTGCTGGAGTGCTGGCGGGCGGTCGAGTTGTTCAGCCCGCCGCCGATTCCGGAGGTGCCGCGGAAGCGCCGGGCCGGCCGTCCCCGGGCGTCGGACGCGATCACCGTCGACGTGACGCCGGCGCCGGGCCGGCCTGCGCTGTTGTTGCCGTGGGCGCCGGAGCATCCGGAGACGGCGGCCCGGCGGGCGCCTCGGGGGATGGTGTGGCGGCACGAGGTGTACGGCGGGGTGTACGACCTGGAGCTGCTTCGGCAGGCGATGATCGCCGTTCTGCCGAAGGGGACCGACCCGGATCCGGGGGTACCGGACGAGGAGTTGGTGCTGTCGGGGAAGAGCGCGATGTTCGCCCTCGTCCTGGACGAGCACGGGCGGCCGGTCGAGGACACTTCGGTGGTTTCCGCGTGCGGTTGGGCGACGGGCCGGCTGTTCGACCCGGGGCCGTCGGCGGCCGGGTGGCTGGACGGCTTCGAGGAGTTGGGTGAGGCGTTCGAGGTCGCGGTGGGGCGGTTGACCGCCACGCCGATTCCGTACGCGCCGGGGCCCGGGCTCCTGGCGGACCCGGTGCCCGTGGGGGAGGGGGAGGAGGCCGTTCGCAGCTGGCAGCAGCTGATCGCGGAGATCCTGGGCGGCGCGGCGGTGGCGGCGGTCGGTGCGCTGTTCGGTGAGGTCGCCGGGGCCGCGGTGCAGGGGGCGACGGAGCCGCTGGTGCGGCGCGTCGCCGAGTGGGCGGCGACCCGTCGTCCGGACCAGCAGGGCGCGGGTGGGGATTCCCCGTCCGCCGCGCCGCAGCCGCCCGCCGAGGAGGCGGCGGAGGAGACGGCGGAGACGGAGGCGGCGGAGGACACCGGCCCTCGCCCGGTCGCGCTCGCCGACCTCGTCGCCCTGACCGCCCAGATCGCCCATCTCTGCGGTGTCGAGGAGCACTTGGACCCGCGGGTGATCCGGGTCCGGAGCCGGCTGGTGCACCGCCCGCGCGACCCGAAGGCCAAGCCCGCCGCCGCGCAGCCGTTCCTCAACAGTCTCCTGCCGCCCGACCTCGCCCGGGTCCGTGCCGCGCTCGGGGACCGGGGCCTGCGGGCGGCAGGCCTCGGCCCCGCCCTGGAGGCCTACCTGACCGGTCGCCGGGACATCCCGGTCGACGCCCGCACCGATCTGCGGGAGGACCGGCTCGCCGTCCTGGCCGGCGTCGACCCGGCTCTCGTCCCCGCCGGACGCTGGCCCGCCAGGTCGCGGTACCCGCTGGCGCTCAGCCAGCAGTTCGCGGTCAACCGCATGCTCGCGGACCGCGCCGGGGCAGGGGGCAGCGCCGCAGCCGGGGGCAGCGCCGCGGCCGGCGCCGGAAGCACGGAGGCCGCCACCGCGAGCACCGACGCCGGTGGCCTGTTCTCCGTCAACGGCCCGCCCGGCACCGGCAAGACCACCATGCTCCGCGACCTGGTCGCCGCCCTCGTGGTCGAACGCGCCGCCGTGATGGCCGGTTACCGGAGGCCCGAGGAGGCGTTCGTCGGCCGTGCCTGGCGGGGCAAGGACCGTCATGGTGTCCACCCGCGCTTCGTCTCCGCCCTCGACCCGCGGCTCGCCGGCCGCGAGATCGTGGTCACCTCCTCCAACAACGGTGCGGTGGAGAACATCACCGCCGAACTGCCCGGCGCCGACGCCCTCGACGCGCACTGGCACGACGGCCCCGACCACTTCTCCGACCTCGCCTCCGCCCTGCTCGGCGGCGCGCCCGCCTGGGGGCTGGTCGCCGCCGTCCTCGGCAACAAGACCAATCGGACGAGGTTCACCGAGCGCTTCTGGTGGGGCCGCCTGCCGGAGGACGAGTCCGCCGCCCGCGCCGACGCCGGGCTCCCGCCGCTGCGCGGCATGAACGCCGTCCTCGGCGACTGGGTGCCGCCCAGTGTGCCCAGGCCCGCCCGGGCCCCACGTGACCGTCGCCCGGCGGCGGTCCCGGCCCCGGCCGTCACCGCCCCAACTCCCCATCCCACTCCCGAAGTCCAGGCCCCCGCCCAGCCCGTCCCCTCCTGGCCCGAGGCCGTCGCCGCCTTCAAGGCCGCCCAGGCCGAGGTCGAGCGCCTGCGCGCCGAACGCGTCCGCCTCGCCGCCGTCCTCGCGGAGTCCCGGGCGGACCGGGTCCACCCCCGCCTCGACTCCCTGCGCGCCGCCGTCACCCGCGCCGACGACCGCGCGGCGGCCGCCGAGGCCCGCCACGCCGCCGCGGTGCGGGCCGTCGAGACGGCCCGTACCGCCACCCAGGCCGCCGAAGCCGCGCACCGGGCCGCGGCCGAGCGCGTCCCGCGGGCCCGCGAGGCCCTCGCCGACGCCCGGGCCACCCTGGCCGCCGCCCGCGAACGCGCCGACCAGCACCGCCGGCAGGTCGGCGTCCTGACGGCCCTCCACGACGAGCCCCCCGCCGCGCAGCCGGGTCTGCGCGGCGGGCTGCGCCGCCTGCTGCAGAGCGGTGCCGAACGCCAGGCCGCCGAGGAGCACCGCGAACGCAGCCGGAGCGACCTCCTCGCCCAGCTCGTCCAGCAGCGCACCGCGCTGGAGGACGCCCACGACCACGTCGCCCGCTGCACCCGTGCGGAAGGCCTCGCGGCCGACCTGACCGCCCGCACCACCGCCGCCGTCACCGAGGCCGAGACCGGCGCCGTCCGCGCCCGCGTCCACCAGGACGCCGCCCGGGCCGCGGAGTCGGCGGCCCGGGAGGAGGTCGAGCAGGCCCGGTACGGGACCCGGTCCGCCCGGCGCGACCTGGAGGCCGCCGGCGTCGAACTCGACGCCGCCCACCAGGCCCTGCGCGCGGCCGCCGCCGCTCTCCCCTCGCTGCCCCTCGACTGGCCGCAACTGGGCGACCACGCGCAGGAACTCGGCGCCCCGTGGGCCGACGAGGCCTGGAGCACCGCCCGCAGCGACCTGTTCCTGCGCGCCCTCGACCTGCACCGCGCCCTGGCCGCCAACACGGCCAAGCGGATCCGCGGCAACCTCCAGGTCCTGGTGGAACTCATGGCGGGCGGTGGCGGACCCGTCCCCGACGAGCAGGTCCTGCAGGCCTGGCAGACCCTCTTCCTCCTCGTCCCGGTCGTGTCCACCACCTTCTCCTCGATCGGCAGCATGTTCGCCCGCCTCGGCCGCGGCTCCATCGGCTGGATCCTCGTCGACGAGGCCGGCCAGGCCACCCCGCAGGCCGCCGTCGGCGCCCTCTGGCGCGCCCGTCGCGCCGTCCTCGTCGGCGACCCGCTCCAGCTGGAACCCGTCGTCACCATGCCGACCGCCCTGCAGCGCAGGCTCCTGCTGGCCTACGGTGTCGACGAGGAATGGCTGCCCTCCGCGACCTCCGCGCAGGCCGTCGCCGACCGGGTCAACCGCTACGGCACCTACCTGCCCGCCCCCACCGGCGCGGAGGACGAAACGGTCTGGGTGGGCTCACCGCTGCGCGTCCACCGCCGCTGCGAGGAGCCCATGTTCACCGTCAGCAACGAGGTCGCGTACGGCGGCCTCATGGTCCACGGCACCCACCCCCAGCCCTTCCCCGACCCCGACCACGACGGCCTCCTCCCCAGCCGCTGGCTCGACACCCCGGACCCCGGCCGCCCGGCCGACGCCCCCTGGGGCGACCGCGACCGCCGCGCCCTCGCCTTCCTCCTGGGACGGCTCGACCGTCACGGCGTCACCGTCGAACGCCTGCGGATCATCGCGCCCTTCCGCGCCCTCGTCGCCGAAGCCCGCGAGACCTGCCGCGGGCTCCCCGGATGGACCGCCGAACTCCTCGACGAGCGCTGCGCCACCGTCCACAAGGCCCAGGGCAAGGAGGCCGACGTCGTCATCCTGCTGCTCGGCGCGGGCCGCCCCGGCGCCCGCGCCTGGGCCGCCGGCTCTCCGCACCTCCTGAACGTCGCGGCCAGCCGCGCCAAGCGCCGCCTGTACGTGGTCGGCGACCGCGCGCTGTGGGCCCCGCTGCTCCACTTCGACGTCCTGGCCGGCGAACTCCCCGCCTACGACCACGTCCGCGACCGCGACACCTGGCCCCTGGACGACCCCGCCGACAGCGGAGTCGACGGCTGAGCCCGCGGGCACCGGGCGTTCCGAGGATGGTGCACGAGAAGTCGGTCGGTTCGACTTCTCACGTCGTCACTGGCGCTCAGGTGCGGCTGGGGCTGCGCGTGGTGGGGGCGGGGCCGCGGTCCCGGAGGCGCTGGGCAGGAGGCGCGGCGGCCGTGTGCCATGACCCGCCGCCCGGTCTCCGGCTGTCAGAACACCGGGGGGCGGCCCAGCCGGGTCATCCGCCACACCGTGGCCCAGCGCATCGGGAGTCGGGGCGGGCACGGGGTGCGGACGTCCTCCAGGAAGCCGGACCACCAGGCGCGCAGCCCGGCCGCGGGTGGTCGGCGGGTGAGGGTGTGCAGTGACCAGGAGGCCGGGCAGGGCGGCACCAGGGCGGCGGGCAGCCGGCGCTCGGCCGGCCGCACCCGGTTGCGGGCGGGCGGCCGGTTGTGGGCGGCGTGCCTGGCCGGGTCGGTGCGCGGGTGCTGGAGCAGCAGGTCGGCCCGGTAGCGGATCGACCAGCCCGCGTCGAGGACGCGCCAGGCGAAGTCCGTCTCCTCGTGGGCGTAGAAGAACCGCGCGGGGAAGCCGCCGACCCGGTCGATGGCGCTCATCCGGATCGCGTGGCCGCCGCCCAGGAAGGTGGGGACCTCGCCGGACCGCAGCACGCCGGAGCGGCCCGGGCGGGGGACGTGGCGGCGCCGGGTGTGCCCCGTCGCGTCCGCGACCCGGAAGCCGACCACGCCGAGGCGCTGTTCCCGCTCGAAGGCCTCCCGGACCAGCCGGAAGGTGTCGGTGCGCGGCAGCAGGCCGTCGTCGTCCAGGTTCACCACCACGTCCACGCCGCCGAGTTCGCGCAGTCGCCGGACGCCGAGGCTGCGGCCGCCGGGGATGCCGATGTTCTTCGGCGGTTCCACCGCGTCCGCCCAGGGCGGGAGCGGCGGCAGCCTGGCGCCCTGCCCGATCACCACGACCCGGGCGGCCTCGCCCTCCTGGGCGGCCACCGAGTCGAGGAGCGCGCCCAGCTCCCTGGGCCGGTCGCCCATCGTCAGCACCACCACGCCCAGGCCGAGGCCCATGTGCACCCGCTTCCGTCGAGGATTCCCGCAGACCCGGTGCAACGACCGGCCCGTCTCGGAGGTCACGTCTGTACGGATGTACGGAGACGAACGCCGGGAAGAAACCGTTCGTTCGGTTTTCAGGGGGAGGAGGCGGGGCCTCGGACGTCGAACCCTCGGGGCGGTCGAGGTCTCTGGCCACCAACGGGACGGTGGGGTCTGACGGGTCGTGGAGAGAGGGAGTGGTTGGCGGGATTCATCGACATCGTCTTGTCGGTCGTGGGTGAGGCGAAGCTAAGATACGGGGTGTTTGGTTTTGTTTTCCGGGAGCTCAGGGCGGGGTGGTTTCGGTGGTACGGCAGGAACGGGCGCTCCGGACACGTCGGCTGATCCTGGAGGCGGCTGCCTCGGTCTTCGACGAGTTCGGGTACGAGGGCGCGACCATCGGCGAGGTGGTCTCCCGGGCCGGTGTGACGCGCGGTGCGGTGTATTTCCATTTCGCCTCGAAGCGGGATCTGGCGCAGGGCGTGGTCGAGGAGCAGTTCGTCCAGGACGGAGTTCCGGAACGGAGCTGCAAGCTTCAGGAGTTCGTGGACACCGGGATGGTGGTGGCGTACCTGATGCCGCGTGACCCGCTGCTCAGCGCGGGTGCCCGGCTGTCGCTCGGGCAGGACCTCTTCGACGACCTCGGCGGCGGCGCCATCCCCGGCTGGATCAACCGGTTCGAGGCGCTGCTGGTCGCGGCCGGCGAGCGCGGCGAGCTGCTCCCGCACGTCGTTCCGGCGGACACCGCCTGGCTGCTCGTCGCCGCGTGGACCGGGGTGCAGATCCAGTCCCAGAAGCTCTGCGGTCGGGCGGATCTGGAGCTGCGGGTGTCCGCGCTGTACCAGCACCTGATGCCGAGCATCGCCGTTCCGGGCGTGCTCGGTTCGCTGCGGATGGGGCCGAACCGCGGGGCCCAGGTGGTGGCCGAGGCCGCGGCGGTCCGTGCGGCCGCGGAGGGCGGAGGAGCGGACGGTGTGCCGGACGGCGGTGCGGCGGGTTCGGCGCGGGTCGAGGCGCAGACGGAGGTCGGTGTGGGCTGACGGCGGCTCACCGGAGCTCCTGCCTGCGGGGATCCGGGCGGGGGAAGGCGAAACCGGCGGCGACGGGACCATGGGGGTCCGGCGCCGCCTTTGCTTTGCCCGGGCCCGGGCCCGGAGCCGGGCCTGGAGCCGGGCCCGGAGCCGGACCGGGTCGCGCAGCTTCGCGGAAGCCGCGCCAGGGGTGACGGAACGGAGCGGCGTCAGCAAAACAAACAGCACGTTCGGTTTTGTATTGACAAACCGCGCGTCCTGTTTTTGACTTGGTAGCAGCTGACCCAGGGTGTCGACCCGGGTGCCGGCCGTGGCGAAGGGGGCTGCGGCGTTCCGTGTGATTGGGGTGGTCATCGTGGAAATTCGGGTGCTCGGGACGCTGGACGTCCGGGTGTGCGGGGTATCGGTGGTGCCGTCGGCGCCGAAGCCGCGGCAAGTGTTGGGCCTGCTGGCGCTGCGGGCGGACCAGGTGGTGCCGGCCGGGGTGCTGGCCGACGAGCTGTGGTCCGGCCGTCCGCCACGCAGCGCGCGCACCACCGTGCAGACGTACGTGCTCCAACTGCGCGACCTCATCGACCGGGCGCTCGCCGCGGCCGGTGCGGCGAGGGGGGTGGCCTGCGCCAAGGACGTCCTGGTGACCTCGCCGGGCGGCTACATGCTGAACAGCGGCGCAGGGCTGACGGACCTGCGGGAGTTCGAGCGGCTGGCCGGAACGGGCTACCGGGCGATGGACGGCGAGGACTACCCGGCGGCGGCCCGGCTGCTCGGCGAGGCCCTCGGGCTGTGGCGCGGATCGGCCTTCGCCGATGTCCCGGTCGGCGGCCAACTCGCCGTCGAGACACGGCGGTTGGAGGAGACCAGGCTCTGTGCGCTGGACCAGCGGATCGAGGCCGACCTACGGCTCGGCCGGCACCGGGTGCTGCTGGCCGAACTCACCGTGCTCGTGGACCGCTACCGCACCCACGAGAGCCTGCACGGCCAGTACATGATCGCGCTGCACCGCTCCGGCCGCCGGGGCGAGGCGCTGGAGGCCTACCAGCGTCTGCGGAACACCCTGGTAAGGGAGTTGGGCATGGAGCCCTCGGTCGGACTGCGGCGGCTGCAGCGCTCCATCCTGCTCGCCGGCCCCGAACGCGCGGCGGATCGTGCGGCGGATCGTGCGGCGGAGCGCGAGCCCGCCGGTGCGGGCGTGGCCGCCGGACCGGGGGCGGCGGCCCGGTTCAGCCGGGTCGGGTGAACCCGGCGGCCGTCCGCAGCCGGTGCCGCATCGGTGGAACCGGCCGCGGAAGGCCGTCGGAGGCCGCGGCGCCCGTCCAGGGGCGGTCGCGGTCCGGTCGGAACCTGCTTGTCGTTGTGAGGGGTTGTGGGACGGGTGGTCCAGGAGAGGTCGGAACGGACGCGCGGGCGGCTGGTGGAGGCGGGGGCGGTACTGTTCGACCGCCGCGGCTACGCCGGTGCCACCCTCGGCGAGATCGCCGCGGCCGCCGGGGTGACGAAGGGGGCGCTGTACTTCCACTTCGCCTCCAAGGAGGAGCTGGCCAGAGCGGTGTCCGGACAGGCCGAGCGCTCGCTGCGGTCGGCCTGCGCGGAGCTGCGTGCGGCTTCCTCCCCGCTCCAGGGGTTGATCGACGCGGGGTACTGGCTGGTCGACGCCCTCGGGGCGGACCCGGTGATCCGGGCGGCCTTCCGCCTAGGCCGCGAGGACGCCGGCTGGCAGACCGCGCCCACCACGGCGGGGCCCACCACGGCGGGGCCCACCCCGGCCGATTCCAGGCAGCCAGCCTTCGCCGACATCCGAGGCTTCCACAGCGTCTGGGCCGGGGTGGTGCGCGACCTGCTGGCCGGTGCCCGCCGCGCGGGCGAGCTGCGCGACCGCTCGGGCGGCCTCGGCCCGGAGACCCTGGTAGTGACCGCCGCCTGCGGTCTGGAGGTGGTGTTCGCGGACGGTTGCCCCGCCGAGGAGCGTGCCCGCAGGGTCGGCGCCCTCTGGGACTGGCTGCTGCCCTGTCTGGTGCGCCCGGGCACGGCCGGCGGCTACCGCACCAGGCCATCGGTCCCGCGGCCAGCCTGAGACCGGGCCGTTCGGGACCGGGCCGTCCGAGGGGGCGTTCGAGACCGGGCCGTCCGAGGGGACGCTCCGAGCCGTCTCGCCCGATCGGACTGTCGGTCAGGGTCGGACGGGCTGGTGGGTCGGGGAGTCCGGGTGGGGCCGCATCAGGAGCAGGTTCTCGCCCCAGGCGTCCAGCACCGCCGCGTGGCCGGCGGCCCGGGCCGCCGCCTCGACCCGGGCGAAGAGCCGCTGTTGCGGCGCCACTTCGCCGGTGGCGGTGATCCGGGCGACGGTGTCCAGCAGCGCGGCGCTGTCCCAGCCGGGCAGCGGGAAGCGGTCCAGCTCCCAGGCCAGGTACTTGTTGTAGGGGCGCGGTCGGCGGTCCAGGGCGAAGAGCAGGTCGAGCAGGAACCCGACACCGGCGGCCGCGTCGAGGTGGCCGGCGAGCGGGTTGCCGTCGCGGTGGTTCTTGACCGAGCGGTAGAGCGAGTTGGCGTAGGCGTCCAGCAGGGCGGCGCCGGACCGGAAGGCCTCCTCGGCGCCGAGCCGTCCCATCGCGGCGACGATCCGCACGATCTCCCCGTCGCGGCGGTCGACCAGCACCCGGGAACGGGCGATGGCGTACCGCTCCCAGTCGGAGGGCCGGCGGAACCGTTCGAGGGTGGTGACGACCAGGTCGAGCCGCGCGGAGCGGTAGCCGTCGAGCGCGGCCAGCTCGCTCGCCGCGTCGTCGGCGAGGATGACGCAGAGGTCGTGGTCGGAATGACGGGTGGTCATGCCGTCGTGGGCCCGGGAGCCCTTGAGGACGAGCCCGACGACGGCCGGGTCGGCCGTCGCATCGGCGACGAACGCCGCGAAGTCCGGCGTCACGCCAGGTCCTTGCGCATCAGCGTGCACATCGTCCCGTACCGCTGGAGCGAGCCGTCCTCGGCCTCCACGTCCCAGGAGTCGAGCTTTCGGCCGTAGGCCCGGTAGCCCAGGCGTTCGTAGAGGGCGCGGGCGCGCGGGTTGCTCTCCTCGACGCCGAGTTCGGCGCGGGTCAGGCCCCGGGCGCCGATCCGCTGCTCCGCGGAACGGATCAGCAGCGTGCCGATCCCGCAGGAGCGCAGGGCCGGGTGGACGCCGAGTTGCCACAGCGTGCCGGCGTCGGGCTCGACGGTGTAGTCGATGCCGCCGACCGCCACCGGGAGCCCGACCGGTGTGCACACCGCCAGGTAGTCGATCTCGCCCGCCTCGGCGCGGCGGATCTGGTGGACGAGGTCGCGCACGTGCTTGGGGGAGCCGGCCCAACCGCAGGACGGCAGGTCCGCGTCGGTGAGGCCGCGCACCGACAGGTGCAGCCTGATCCCGGTCATCGCCGCGTCCCTTCGACTCCCTCAGTGGCCGTCTCCCATTTCAGCAAGCCGGTCCCCGTGCCGTCCAAGGGGTTTCGGAGCGGCCACGGCGCCGGCCGGAAGGGTTCGGGGACCGGCCGGCCGGGCAGTGGCCCGCCAGGACAGCGGGCCGCCCCCGGTACCCGAAGGCACCGGGGGCGGCCCGACCGCCGTCGTACGGCGGATCGCAGGCGTCCGTCACACCGCTGAGCGGTGGGCGGCCGTGCGGTGGCGGGCCCGGAAGAACAGCAGGCCGCCGAGGCTCAGCAGCCCGGCTCCGCCCAGGCCCGCGTTCATGACGGAGGCCGTTGGAGCGCCGGTGTCCGGCAGCCCGCCGGAGCCGCCGTCACTCTGCGGCGGCGCCGGGTGGTGGCCCGGGCGGCTCGGGCAGCCGTGGCTCCCGCCGCCCTTGTGCTCGTGGCCCTTCGGCGGGCAGGGCGCGACGGCGATGCAGAGCTCGGCCGGCGGGCTCTGCACGGTCCCTCCCTCCGGGTCGCGGGCGGTGGCGTGGGCGGTGTTGGTGATGCTGCCCACCCGTGCGTCCTCCTCGGTCACGGTGTAGGTGCCGTGGCACAGGGTGCTCTCCCACGGGGCGAGGGTGGTCTGCTCGCAGGTCACCCCCTGGAGGCGGTCGTCGCTGACGGTGAGGTCGGTGAGCGTGGTCGACCCGGTGTTGGTCACCGCGTACAGGTAGGTGACGGTGTCACCCGGGTGTACGGTCACCTCGGCGTTGGACCGCTTGGTGATGGACAGTGAGGACTCTCCGGCGGTGACCACCTGGACGACGGCCTGGGCCGGCGGGCTCTGGACGTTCTGTCCCTGCGGGTCGGTGCCGTTGGCGTGGGCGGTGTTGGTGACGTGCCCGGCCTGGGCGTCGGCCGCCGTCACGGTGTAGCTGCCGTGGCAGGTGGTGCTCTCGCCGGCGTCCAGGCCGGTCCGGTCGCAGGTCACCGCCTGGACGTGGTCGTCGCCGACGGTCAGGTTGTTCAGCGTGGTGTTCCCGGTGTTGGTGACCGTGTAGGTGTACGGCACGGTGTCGCCGACGTGGAACGGTCCGGCGCTGTCGGCCTGCTTCCGCAGGTCGAGCCTGGCGACGCCGACGACCTGCAGCGTGACCTGGGCGATGGGACTCACCACCGTCTGCCCCTGTGGGCCGGTGGCCTCCGCCTGGGCGGTGTTGGTGACGTGGCCGAGTCGCAGGTCGGCCTCGGTCACGGTGTAGGTGCCGTGGCAGGGGGTGCTCGCTCCGGCGTTCAGGGTCGTCCGGTCGCAGGTCACCTGCGGGGCGTGGTCGTCGACGACGACGAGGTTGTTCAGCGTGGTCGTCCCGGTGTTGGTGACCGTGTAGGTGTAGTGCACGGTGTCCCCGACGTGGACGGGGCCGGCGGTGTCCGCCAGCTTGGTCAGACCGATCGAGGACGGGCCGACCACCGTGACGGTGGCATCGGCCTCCGGTGAGGTGACCGGCTGGCTGTTCGACGTCCCGGCGGCGTGGGCGTGGTTGGTGACCTGCCCGGCCTGCGCGTCGGTGGCCGTCACGACGTAGCTGCCGTGGCACCGGGTGCTGTCCCCGGGGCTGCCGGCCGGAGCCAGGGTGGTGGAGTCGCAGGTGATCCCCGTGACCTTGTCGTCCGTCAGTGCGAGGTTGGTCACCTCGCTCCCGCCGGTGTTGGTGACCACGTAGGTGTACGGGACGGTGTCGCCGACGTGGAAGGGCTCGGCGGCGTCGACGTGCTTGACGAGGGTGATCCCCGGTGGCGCGATCACCGGCACGTTCTCCGAGGCCGGTGGCGAGGTGACCGGGCCCCCGTCGGTGGTCCCGGTGGCCTGGGCCGTGTTGGCGACGTGGCCCTGGGCGGCGTCGGCGGCGGTGACCAGGTACGTCGCCGTACAGGTCACGGTCTCACGGGGGGCCAGGGTGCTCGCCGGGCAGTTGACCGGTCCGACCTTCGGGTCGTTGACGGCCAGGTTGGTGATCGGCACGTTCCCGGAGTTGGTGACCACGAAGTCGTACGGGATGGGGGTGCCCACCGTGATCAGCCCGGGCAGCGGCTCGTGCGCCTGCTTGACCAGGTTCAGTTCGGGCAGCGGCTGGTCGGTGTTGATGACGACGTTGCGGATCAGGTGCACGTCGGTGAACAGGCCGGTGGACCCGGCGAAGCCGAACTTGTAGGTCGAGGGCACCGGCTGGGGTGCGGGGGTCTGCAGCACCTGGTGCGAGCCGGTGCCGTCGTTGAAGTCGACGGAGACCGTGAGCACCGGGGAGGGCGCCGGGGTCAGGTGCACGTTGACCCGGCGGCGCGAGGGCTCCAGCAGGGTCTGTGCCTGGTCCGGGGTGACTCCGGGCGGCAGGGTGGTGAGCGGGCCCTGGAGCGTGCCGGGCAGGGTGGAGGGCCAGGGGCCGTTGGTGGTGAAGTTGCTGGTCGTCGCGGTCAGGAAGCAGTAGCCGGTGGTGTCGTCGCCGGGGCCGCGGACGGTGACCATGTTGGCGCCGGGCGCGGGGATGCGGAAGCTCGTACCGGCGGGGGAGCGCTGGGCGCAGCCGTTGCCGCGCTGCTCCCAGTCGCCGAAGTAGTTGCCGAGCACGTCGAGACCGACGCCCAGGTAGCCGCGGTCGACGCCGGGCAGGAAGGTGAGGTTCGGGTTGTCGTCGGGCAGCTTCTGCGCGTAGCCGAGGCTGCCGCCGAAGGCGCCGGGGTGGGTGAGCGAGACGTCCCCGTTCACGAGGAAGAAGGAGATGCCGTCGGCCGGGGTGTTCGGCGTGGTGCTGCCGTACTGCCACTGGTCGAAGGTCACGTCCAGGCCGTTGCCGGCCGGCAGGGCCTGGTCGAAGAGCACCGCGCCGCTCTGGTCGTTGCCGGCGTCGGTGATCCGCAGGTAGCCGAGCGGTGCGGAGTTCAGCGGCGGCACCGGGCCGGTCTCGGCGGTGGGGCAGCCGCCGAGCGGGTGGTCGCCCGGCCCGGGCGTCGCGGGGGCCGCGCCGGTGAGGCAGGCGGAGCCGACCGCGATGAAGCGCGAGTCGGCGGTGGCTCCGGTGAAGGCCTCCTGGAGCAGGGGCGTGCCGACGGCCCGGACCCGCTCCGGCAGCGGCGCGGCGGGGTGGTGGGCGGGGGCGACGGCCTGGGCGAGCGGGGCGGTGAGGCCGGCGCCGAGCAGACCGAGGGTGGCCGCGGCGCTGATGAGGCGGGCCGTTCGGGCGCGAAGCCGTGACGGTCCGCAGGATTGTCTCGTCATGGCGTTACTATGCGCGGCCGCTACGGTCCGTTATCGCCAAGTACTGTCAGTGGACCTATCGAATCGCTCGGACGAGCGAGGGGTCATGGGAGTGGTCGGCGACGGGTGGACGGTCGGAGGGGATTGCCGGACGTGTGGCAGGTTCCTTCGGAATCATTCCGATCATCATTGCCCGGTGGTGCGGTAGGGTGGCCGACGCCGAGTATGACCGTGACTCAGGGAGGTGAGACCCATTACCGGAATGTCCGAGCGGGTGCTCCCGGAGCGCGGCCGCGTCGGCGCCCCGCGCGCATAGCGCGGCCGGCGCGCCGACGAGGTGTCGGCCCTCGCGGGAGCCCTGACGGAGTCGTCAGTCCTCCCGTCCCCAAAGGGGTTCTCTTGCCGGTTTTCTCCTCCGCCTCCCTCCGTTCCTCCGTGGTCTCCCGGCTGCGCGCCGCCGGTTGCGTGTTCGCCGAGGACGAGGCGCGGATCCTGCTCTCCGCCGCCGCCTCGCCCGCCGACCTGGCCGCCATGGTCCGCTCCCGCGCCGACGGGCGGCCGCTCGAACACGTCGTCGGCTGGGCCGAGTTCGCCGGGCTGCGGATCGCCGTCGACCCGGGCGTCTTCGTCCCGCGCCGCCGCAGCGAGTTCCTGGTTTCCGCCGCCACCGCGTTGACCGCCCCGGGCACGGTGGTGCTCGACCTGTGCTGCGGCAGCGGCGCGCTGGGCGCCGCGGTGGCGGCCGCGGCCGCGCACCCGGTCGAGCTGTACGCGGCCGACATCGATCCGGGCGCGGTCCGCTGCGCCCGCCGCAACCTGGTCGGCGCCGCGGCGGGGGTCTTCGAGGGCGACCTGTTCGCCGCCGTGCCCCCGGAACTGGCCGGCCGGGTGGACGTGCTGATCGCCAACGTCCCCTACGTCCCGACCGGCGACCTCGGCCTGCTGCCGCCCGAGGCGCGGCTGCACGAGGCCCGGCCCGCGCTGGACGGCGGGGCGGACGGACTGGACGTGCTGCGGCGGGTGGTCGCCGAGGCGCCGCGGTGGCTGGCGCCCGGCGGGTCGTTGCTGTTCGAGACCAGCGAGCGGCAGGCGTCGGCGGCCCTCGCGGTGACCCGGACGGCCGGGCTGGCGGCGGTGGAGAGCCGGGAGGAGGACCTGGACGCCACGGTGGTCACCGCGACACTGCGCTGAACCGCCCGGCTGCCAGAGGGGAGTTCTCCCGAGGTCCTGAGCCGGCC
>NZ_JBSHBN010000207.1:0-14942 GCF_053612025.1 Kitasatospora sp. NPDC054768 | reverse complement strand
GTCGGGGGAACGGCCGGGCCCGGGTCGTCGGGCGGGCCGACAGGGCCGTCGGAGCCGGAGGCGCCGTCAGAGCCGTTCGGGCACCGGGTTGCCGACGGCCTCGATGGCGCGGCGGACCGGCACCTTCAACAGGACGACGAAACCGATGACGAAGAAGATCAGCAACGAGATGATCGCCGAGCGGTAGCTGCCGGTGATCTGGTAGGCGAGGCCGAAGACCAGCGGGCCCATCCAGCTGGTGCCGCGGTCGCTGACCTTGTAGAAGCTGAAGTACTCGGCCTCCTTGCCCGGCGGGACGAGGTGGGAGAACAGGGAGCGCGAGAGCGCCTGGCTGCCGCCGAGCACCAGGCCGATCATGCAGGCCAGGGCGTAGAACCAGGCGGGCTGGTGGGCGGGCATGAAGTAGCCCAGGGCCAGCGTGACGACCCAGCCGACCAGCGAGCCGAGGATGGTCCGCTTGGCGCCGTACCGGTGGGCGATCCGGCCGAGCAGCAGGGCGCCGCCGATCGCCACGACCTGGACCAGGAGGACGGCGGTGACCAGCGAGGTCTGCTCCATGCCGAGTTCCTCGCTGCCGTAGAGCGAGGCCTGGGAGACGACGGTCTGGATGCCGTCGTTGTAGCAGAGGAAGGCGGCGAGGTAGAGCAGCGTGAGCGGGTGCTTGCGCATGCCGCGCAGGGTGGTGGCGAGTTGGCGCAGGCTGCCGCCGGCGGGCTCGCCGTCCTCGGCCGGGGCCGCGGTGGGGCTGGGGGCGATGCCGGCCCGGGAGGGCAGCCGCAGCATCGGGACGACGGTGAACAGCGCCCACCACAGGCCGGCCGAGGCGAGGCAGATCCGCACGGCGGTGCCGGAGTCCAGGCCGAACGCGTCGTGGCCCTGGAAGAGTGCCAGGTTGGCGATCAGCAGCAGTCCGCCGCCCGCGTAGCCGTAGGCCCAGCCCTTGGAGGAGACCTTGTCGCGCTCGTCGGGGGAGGCCAGGCCGGGCAGGTAGGCGTAGGAGAGCGCGACCGAGACCGCGTACGAGATGTTGGCGACCACCAGCAGTGCGCCGCCGAGCAGGTAGCGGTCGCCCTGGAGGAGGAACATCCCCATCGTGGCGAGCGAGCCGAGGTACGCGAAGCCGCACATCAGTTCCTTGTGCCGGCCGGTGCGGTCGGCGACCGTGCCGGTGAACAGCATCACCGCGACCGAGAGCAGCACGGAGAAGGAGACCGTGTAGGGGAAGAACGATCCTGCACGGATCGTCAGGCCGAGCGGGTGCACATTGCCGGCCGCGTCGGCGGCGTCCTTGGCGACGGAGGTCAGGTACGGGCCGAGGAACACGGTCAGGACGGTGGCCGAGAAGGCGGCGTTGGCCCAGTCGTTGACGTACCAGCCGAACTGTATCCGGCGCAGGGACCGTCCGTCGTCGTCGGCGGCCGCGGGGCCGGCCGCGGGATCGGTCGGTGGGTCGTCCGGCAGGTGCGTCGCCGAGTTCGTGGTGCTCATGGGGTTCCCATCACCGTGCTGGAGCCGGTACTGCCGTCCGTCCAGCAGCCGCGCTCGCCGAGGACGTCCCGCAGGACGTCGATGCGATCGGCCATGATGCCATCCACGCCCAGGTCGAGGAGAGCCCTGATCCGTGTGGGATCGTCCACAGTCCAGACGTGCACCTGGAGCCCGAGCCGGTGGGCGGTGCGGACGAAGGCCCGGTCGACCACCCGGACGCCCCGGTGACGCTCCGGCACCTGGGCGCACAGCCCGGCGAACGGCGCCCCCCGGCGCCGGGACAGCGGCCCCGGACCGGCGGACGGCAGGAACGATTCGGCCAGCGAACGCAGCCGCAGCCGGGCGACCTCGCGGGGGCCGAGCGAGGTGGCCAGCCGGGGACCGGCGGCGGCGCGGACGGCGGCCAGCCGGGTGTCGGAGAAGCCGCCGACGCAGACCCGGTCCCAGGCGTCGGTCCGGCGGATCGCCTCGACCAGCGGACCGACGGCCGGCGCCGCCTTGACGTCGATGTTGAAGCGGGCGCCGGGGAACGCGCCGAGCAGGTCCTCCAGCAGCGGCACCGGCTCGGTCCCGCCGATCCGGGCCCGCCTGACGGCCTCCCAGGGCAGCTCCGCCACCGCCCCGGCGCGGTCGGTGACCCGGTCGAGGCGTGAGTCGTGGAAGGCCACCAGTACGCCGTCGGCGGTGGCGTGAACATCCGTCTCCAGGTAGCGGTACCCGAGCGCGACGGCGGCCTCGAAGGCGGCGAGCGAGTTCTCGGGGCGCCCGAGGTCACCGCCCCGGTGCGCGAAGGCGAGCGGCCCGGGGTGGTCGAGGAAGGGGTGCATGTGCTGCTCCGAGCTGCGGGGACAGGGACCCGGCGGGGCCGCGAGGCCGTGGTCCGCGGGCGTGCCGCGTTACAGTATTACGCACCCTGTCAAGCAGTAACGCTCGGGTTCACCCCGATCCGCAGGACCGGCCCCGGGCCGCCCCTCAGCCCCCCGCTCCACCGCGGACGTCCCGGCGCAGTCCCAGGATCTCCGCGACGGCCTCCAGCCAGCGGGCGAGCAACTGGTCGCCGTCGACGGTGGTGACGGTGGTGGCCGCCGAACCCAGCCATTCGCGGGCGAGCCGGGCCGGTTCCGTCCCGGGGAGCGGCTCGGGGAGGTCGGCGGCGAAGCGGGCGCCGCCGCTGCGCACCACCTCGGCGAGGAAGGCGAGCGACCGGGGGAGCACCCCCAGCCGGTCGGCGGCCAGCGCGGCCGCGATGGCGCCCTCGCCGAACAGCGCGGCCCGGTGCGGGCCGGCGAAAGCCAGGCCGTAGCGGAGCATGGCGGACACGTCGAGCTGCCGCAGCTCGTCGTCCGTCCTGGGGCGGAAGCGGTCGTCGGAGCTCATCGGACCGTCACCGTGTAGGTGTTGCGCACGACCAGTTTCCTGTTCTCGTCGCTGGGGGCGGGAAGGTTGCAGTAGCTGCGGAAGCAGTTGAGGAGGGTGACGGCGGTGGTCCCGCGGCCCTTGGCCTCGAAAGTGTAGAAGCGGGTGCCGCCGACGCCGTCCGAGGTCTTCGACTTCCCCGGGAGGTCGAGCCGCTCGTCGGCCAGGGCGGCGACGGCTGCGTCCGGCCTCGGGTCCACGACGCTCCAGCGGTCGCCGGCCGAGGTGTTGTCCGGGACGGCGACCGTGAAGCGCTCGCCGACGGCGAGGTCGACCGAGCGCTCCTCCGCGCCGAGCACCCGCCCGCGCTCCGGCCCGTTCCGCGCGGCCTTCGTGTCCTGCCCGCAGGCCGTCAGCCCGGCCGTCAGCCCGGCCGCCAGGACGGCCGCCAGCGCCACCGCCCGGACCGGCATCCTCGTGAACACCCGTACCGTCCCGGTCACTTCGGCAGGTGGACGGCGTAGGCGGTGGGCAGCCGGTTGTCCGAGGCGCCGCCCATGTGGCCGTTGACGAAGTCGTCCTCGCTGACCCAGGTGGTGGTGCCCCACGGGTTGTAGATCTGCAGCATGTTGCCCTCCTGGCCGACGATCATCATGGCGTGGCCCGACCGCTTGCCGTCCTTGTCGTAGCCCTCCACCCCGACCGGCACCGGCTTGCCGTCGGCGACCGCCTTCTCGATGTCCGGCAGGAGCTCGCGCCGGTCGTCGGGATTCGGCATCTTCTTGTAGTCGAAGTCGGCGCCGGTGTGCGGGCTGACCTCCTTCTCCAGCACCTTCTCCTTGCCGTCCGCCCCCATGCCGTCCCAGTTGTCGCCGCCGTCGCCCTCCTGGTGCACCCGGTGCTGTTCGGCCAGCAGCCGCTGCTGGAACGCCGCCGGGTCGTCCTCCTGGCCGGTCGGCCCGCCGGTCAGGTCCAGCGCGTAGAGCGGGTCGACCATCGCCCGGGCGGTGACGGTGGAGGAGGCGACGCAGGTGCCCTCGGTGTTCGCCTGCTGCCAGCGGGCGCCGTCGAAGGTGACCTCGTCCGTGTTCTTGTTGGAACCGTCGCCGTTGGTCCCGCCGCTGGTGGTGTCGTCGTCCTCGGTGTGGACGGGCGTCAGGTGCGTCCGGAGCCACTCCGGGTCCTTGCCGTGGATCTTGCCCTGGAACGCGCGGATCTCGTCCAGGTTGTGACCGGCCGCCAGCGCCTTCATCAGATAGGCGCGCTCCTGCGGGGACTTGGAGTCGGCGAGCAGCTTCTCGAAGTCCGCCCGGTCCTTCTCGTTCATCTTGTCCAGGTACTCGCCGGACCGCTTCATGTCGTTGGCGGTCAACAGCTCGTTCAGCTCGGTCGGACCGTCCGGACCGGAGGTCTCGGCCAGCACGAGCTTGTCGGCGGCGGTGACCGCACCGGTCTTCATTTTGCCCGCGCGGGCCTCGGAGGCCAGCTTGTTCAGGTCGCGGGCCGCCGCACGGGCCGCCTCGTCGGCGCGCTTGGCGGCGCTCAGCATCGCGTCGACCTGGGGCACGGCGGCCTGCTGCGCCTTCTTGCGCGCCGCCTCCTCGTCGTCGCCCTCGAACCAGTCGTCGAACCAGCCGTCCTCACCGCCCAGCGAGCCCAGCACCTGCTGGAGCGCGGACCGCGCGGCGCCGTCCTGGCCCTGGGCGTTGCGCAGCGCGTCCGCGAGGTGGAGCAGGGCTATCCCGCCGTTGTGGAGCGCGCTGGTCTGCTCGTCGACGGCGCGGGCCGCGGCGGCCACCACCTCGGCGGCCTTCGCCCCCGTGGAACCGGTCCAGACGTCCGGCAGCCCGGCGGTGGCGACCGCCAGGACGTCCTGGTGGAGCTGGTTCGAGTCGGCGGCCGCGTTCTTGTAGCGGTTGCCGGTGGCCTCGATGGTGCCCGGGTCCCCGACCGGCGCGTGGACCGCGAGGGCCCCCTTGATCGCGGAGATCAGCCCGTTCTTGCTGTCCGCCTCGCGGACGTCCTTCAACCGGTCGCTCAGCGCCTTGCAGCGCTGCGTGGTGGATTCGCCTGCCATGGCGGCTCGTTCGCCCCGTTCCCGTTGCCCGTGGTGTGGTTCCTGCCGCTGCCCGTCGGCTCCTCGTCGGCCGCCAGGCCGCGCGTACAGCCGCGCGTTCGGCCGCGCGTACAGCCGCGGCCCGTGTGCCGGACTCAGCCGAAGGGCCGGTACCCGCCGCTGCCCGAGGCCGCCACGAGGTCCTTCACCACGGCGCCGTCAGCCGACTGGTAGCCGGCCGAGGAACCGCGGACCTTGCCCGCCAGCTCGCTCAGCGCGCTCTTGATCGTCGCGCTCTGCGCCTGCCAGGAGCTGCTGAAGTTCTGGTACGCCGGATCGACGTCCTCGCCCCCGAACACGTCAGCGGTGTAGCACACCGGATCGCTGATCGCCGTCCCGATCGTGCCCTCGTCCCCGGACGCCTTGTCCAGCGCCTTCGCCTGGCCCTCGGCCCCGCCGGCCTGGATCGCGTACCCCGACCCCTGCGCCATGGTTCACCCCTCGTGCGTCCCCCGAGCCGTCCGCGCGACGGCGTCCGAGCACCATACGGGCCGTCCGGTGCCCGGGCAATTCGTATCGCGCCTGGTGGGGGCGCTGTTGCAGATTCATGACACACCGTCCACCGATCGGTCACGGCGCCCCGCCGAGGCTTGAGCGGGCGCCGTCCTGTCAGCGCGCCGCCGGTGTCCTGTCAGCGGTGACAGCGCCGTGTCCGCGTCCTGTCCGCGCGGTGCAAGTGCCCCGGCCCACGCTGGTGTTGAAACGGAGCAACCCACGAGAGGTCACCATGTCCAACAGCATCCGGCCGCACTCCGGCACCCGCCCCACCTCGGTCCTGGTCTCCGGCGCCGGGATCGCCGGCACCGCGCTCGCCCACTGGCTGAACCGCTACGGCTTCCGCGTCACGGTCGTGGAGCGGGCCCCCTCGCTGCGCGGCGGCGGGCAGGCGGTGGACATCCGCGGCACCGCCCTGACCGTGGTCGAGCGGATGGGGCTGCTGGAGGAGGTCCGGGCCCGCCGGACCGGGCTGCGCGGGATGTCCGTGGTCGACGCGGACGGCCGCGAGCTGCGCAGCACCACCGAGTGGACGGCCAGCGGCGGGCCGATCGGCGGCCCGGACGTGGAGATCCTGCGCGACGAACTCGCCGAGCTGATCGCCGGAGCGGACGGTGGCGCCGCGGGTGACGGGACCGCCGGGACCGCCGGGCCCGGCGTCGAGTACCGCTTCGACGACTCGATCGCCACCCTGGCGCAGCACCCGGAAGGCGTCGACGTCCGGTTCCGCGGCGGCACCGAGCGCTCCTTCGACCTGGTCGTCGGCGCCGACGGCCTGCACTCGAACACCCGGCGCCTCGTCTTCGGCCCCGAGGCGGACTACCTCCACCCCATCAACACCTACGTCGCCGGCTGGAGCGCGCCCAACCACCTCGGTCTCGACCGCTGGGAGATCGCCCACCGGGACGGCGACGACCCGAACTGGTTCTGCATGGCGATGACCGTCCGCGGCAACAGCGAACTGCGCGTCTTCGTCGGCTTCCACAGCGACGAGCCGATCGACGACATGCTCCCGCGCGACCCGGCCCGCCAGCGGCAGTTGGTGGCCGAGCGCTCCGCCCACGCGCGCTGGGAGCTGCCGCGCTTCCTGGAGGCGATGCGGGAGTCCGACGCCTTCCACTACGACGTCGTCGCCCAGATCCGGATGGACCGCTGGTCCAACGACCGCGTCGTCCTGCTCGGCGACGCCGGCTACTGCTGCTCCCCGGCCACCGGCCAGGGCACCAGCGTGGCGCTGACCGCCGCCTACGTCCTGGCGGGCGAACTGCGCGCGGCCGACGGCGACCACCGTGCGGCCTACCCCGCCTACGAGCGGCGGCTGCGCGACCACGTGGCCGCCAACCAGGCGATCCTCGACGTGACCGGGGACCGGAAGGCCCGGTCCGAGACCGTCACGAACCTCGGGCAGTCCGACCCGAAGCTGGAAGCGGCCTTCCGGGCCGCCCTCGACTTCGACCTGCCGGACTACTGACCTGCCGGACCGCCGGGCACGGGCCGTATCGCCTAGCCGGCGACGGCCGGGGAGAGCTCCGCGGCGAGCCGGCGCAGATCGGGGCCGTACTCGGGGTTGGCGAGCGCCGCGGCGAACTGGGCGCGCAGGTAGGCGGCGGGGTTGCCGGTGTCGTACCAGGTGCCGGCGATGACCTGCCCGTAGACCGCGCGCCGCGCCGCGTAGGCGTTGATGGCGTCGGTCAGGTAGACCTCGTCCTCGGGCTTCTCGTGCCAGCGGAGCGTCAGTTCGCGCAGCTCGTCGACGATGCCGGGGGTGATGACGTAGCCGCCGATCGCCGCGTACGAGGAGGGCGCGTCGGCCGGCTTCGGCTTCTCGACCAGACCGGTGATCCGCAGCGAGCCGCCGCCGAGGTCCTCCTTCACCACCGGCACGCCGTAGCGGTAGGAGTCCTCGGGAGCCATCGGCATCAGCGCGAGCACCGGCGCGTTGGTCTGCTCGTACGCCCGGATCAGCTGCTGCGCGCGGGGGACCTCGGCCACGAAGACGTCGTCGGGCCAGAGCACCAGGCAGGGCTCGTCGCCGAAGTGGCGGGCGGCGTTGAGCACCGGGGTGCCGTTGCCGTACGGGCCGTGCTGGTAGAGGTAGCTGATGTGGCCCTTGCGGGCCAGCTCGCCGACCTCCTCGACCGCCGCCGCGAAGGCCGCCTTGCCGTCCCGGCGCAACTGCTCGACCAGGACGGGGTTGGGGCGGAAGTGCTCCTGGATCAGGCCCTTGTCGCCGTTCACGACGATGGTGATGTCGGTGATGCCGCTCTCGATCAGCTCGCGCACGGTGTGCTCGATGACCGGCTTGTCGCCGACGGGCAGCATCTCCTTCGGCGTGGCCTTGGTCAGCGGCAGGAGGCGGGAGCCGAGGCCGGCGGCGGGGATGACGGCTCGGCGGATCGTCCTGGGGGCCATGTGGCGCTCTCTCGTTTCGTGGGAGGTGCGGCGCCGTGGTGACGCGGCGTCCCGGTCGACGCTATCAAGCGCTGACGTGCCGTTAAGTGGACGGTCGGCATACGGAAGTTGGCCCAGCGGAAGCCGTCCGGATTCACCGGCGGCCGTGCGTGCCCGCGAGTGCCCGCGAGTGCCCGCCGCGTCCCGTCGCACGGCGGACGGCCGCCGGCGGGGCCGGGCCCTTTTTGCTCCCGAATCGTTGCCCATACCGGAAGACCACCCGAGGACGACCACCGGAGGTTCCCATGACGGACGAGACCGGAACGACGTGCGAGACCGGAGGGACGGGCGAAGCCGAAGGGGCGGGCGAGCCCGGCCCGCCGCCGTACCGCAGCTACACCTGGGACGACGAGCACGGGGCCGTCCACGCCATCCTCTACCCGGGCGAGGAGGAGGCCGACGAGGAGCGCAAGGCCGGGTTCCGCGCGATGGGCGCCCGGATGCTGGCCGACCTGATCGCCGAACGGGAGGCGGAGCACACTCCTCCGTTCCCCGGCGTGCCGGACCTCCGCCTGATCCACGGCGAAGGCACCGCCTGAACGCCGCTCCGCTCCACAGCAGTTGCTCCAATCCACCCCCGCGCACGCGCACCGGAGCGCACGCGGGCGGTGCGCGCCGGCCGTCCCGGCCCGGCCGGCGGCCGTGGGCGGCCGGCTCAGCCCTTGCCGCCCGCCTTCAGCACCTGGGCCGCGGCCACGCCCGCCGCGCTGAAGCCGTGCCCGCCGCCCTCGACCTCGGCGGCGACGGCGAGGTCGCCGCGGTAGGCGATGAACCAGCTGTTGTTGGCCTGGCCGCCGGCCTCGACGGTGCCGGTCTTGGCGCCGATCTGGCCGGACAAGCCGGCCATCGGGGTGCGGGCGGTGCCCTGGGTGGCGGTCTTCGCCATCATGGCGCGCAGGTCCCGGGCGACGTCGGCCGGGAGCTTGCCGGGTGCCGTCGCCCGCTTGGCGTCCTCGCGCAGCACGGGCTGGCGGAACGTCCCGCTCTGCACGGTGGCGGCGACCGAGGCCATCGCCAGCGAGTTGGCCTGGATCCGGCCCTGGCCGATGTACGAGGCCGCGGCCTCGTCCTTGTTGCCGGGCGCCGGGACGGTCGCGTCCCGGCTCGGGACGCCGATGTGCCACTCCAGCCCGAGGCCGAACTGGTCGCGGGCCACCGTGCCCAGGGTGCCGGGCTGGAGCTTCTCCAGTCCCTTGTCGATGAAGCCGGTGTTGCAGGAGTGGGAGAAGTCGTCGGCGAGCGTGTAGGACGGGAAGTCGCCGGGCTCGTCGTTGTGCCAGGCGCGCGGGGAGTAGGTGGTGGCCTTGCACGGCACCACGGTGTCCGGGCCGACTCCGGCCTCCAGCAGGGCGGCCGCGGTGATCACCTTCATCGTCGAGCCGGGCGCCTGGCCGCCCGCGATCGCGCGGTTGAAGCCGCCCTGCGGGGCGTACGCCATCGCCAGGATGTTCCCGGTGCTCGGCTGGACGGCCACCAGCGAGGCCGGATTGCCGTTCGCCGACTGCTGCTTGACCGCCTCCTCGGCCACCTGCTGCAGGTCGGCGTCCAGCGTGAGCCTGACCTGCGGGGCGCTCGGCGGGGTCAGCACGAACAGCTGCTCCGGCTCGCTGCCGCCGCCGCCCGGGCCCGAGAGCACCACGGCCCGGCCGGTGACGGTGGCGGCGCCGTCCGGCGGGGCGATCCGGGGGAGGACGGCGCGCAGCGACGGGAAGGTGTCGAGCGGCCGGCCCTTGCGGTCGGTGGGCTTGGAGACGGCGTTGGGCAGTGCCTTCACCGCGATGGTCCCGCCCTGGGCGAGCTGCGGGTGGATCACGGACGGCTTCCAGCGCACCACGGGCCGGCCGTCCTGGGAGCGGACGACGCTCAGCACGCCGTCGTACTCCCAGGCGTCAGGGGTGCCCTCGAACTCCGCCTTCACCCGGAAGCCCAGGGCCGGTTCGCTCGGCGAGTCGGCCTGGGCGCGGCCCGTCCCGGTCAGGGCGAGCGAGCGGGGGCCCACCTGCTCCTGGAACGTGGTCAGCGCGGCGCGGGCGGTCTCCGGCCGGTCGGTCAGACCGGCGGCGGCCGCGATGTCGCCGCGGCTCCAGGCGGCCAGGAACTCCTTGGCCGCCGCCTCGGCCTGCTCGGCGGTCGGCGGGTCCTGCGGGGCCTTCGACACGGTGCCGGAGCCCTGGTGGCCGCCGGACGGGCCGTTGTCCGTCACGGCGTTCAGCACGTTGTAGGCGCCGTAGCCGCCGACCGCCAGCAGAGCGGCGAACAGCCCGCCGGCCGCCACCATCACGACCCGGCGAGCGGCCGATCCGCGCGGGGCCCCGCCGTCGTCCTCCGCCTCGTCCTCGTCGAACGGCTCGTACCGGACGTCGTCGTCGGCGAGTTCGTCGTACTCCCGGTGGGTGCCGTAGCCGTCCTGCGGCTGGAGCCCGTCGTGCCCGCTGCGCCCGTCGTCCTCGTCGTACTGGTCATATCGGTCGTCCTCGTCGTGCTGGTCGTTCTTCCGCTCCCCTGACATGGCGCTGTCCCCCTGTGATCCTTCGTGTGCTGCGGGCACGCCCCCTCCGGCATGTCGGCCCGCCGGCCCGACGGAAGTCCGTGACGATTGGACGAAAGTCCGTTCGGGCGCGGATCAGCCTATGCCGGGACGGGTGATCGGTCGACCGGAACGGCCCGCCCGGTGACCGGCCGGGCGGGCCGCAGGGGTGCGGGGCCGGTCAGGCCCAGGGGCCGGTCAGGCCCAGGGGTCGGTGAAGGAGCGGCCGGGGACGGGCTTGGCGACCAGGGCGATGGCGGTGAAGAAGTTGACCTGGCCGATGGCGAGCATGAGCGTGGTCAGCGCCTTGTCGTCGTAGTGCCCGGCGACCTCGGCGTACAGCGCGTCCGACACCCGCTCGCCGTGCGGGCTGGGCCGGAGGACGGCTTCGACCAGGGCGAGCGCCGCGCGCTCGGGGGCGGTGAACCAGGGCGAGTCCGGCCAGCCGGCGACCGAGGCGATCCGCTCCTCGGACTCGCCGGCCGCGTGGAGGAAACCGGTGTGCAGGACGGTCAGGTAGGTGCTGCCGGCGATCTGGCCGGCCCGCAGCTGGACCAGGCTGATGGTGCTCCGGGGGACGGACCCGTTGCCGGTGGCCTTGAACAGTGCGGCCGAGACCTCCGCGATCTCGGGGACGAGCTCCACCGGGTCCTGGGCCATGCGCGGGCGCAGCGGGACCTCGGCGGTGATCGGTCGGGCGTTCATGGTGGCGTTCCTCTTCTTCCGAGCGGGTGGGTGGACCGTGCGGTCACCTGTCCGACGGATCCCGGCGCGGGTTTGTGACAGCCCGCCCCGCCCGCAGGCCGAGGACGCAGCCGGCTACCAGCAGGCCGGCCATCGCGAGCAACGGTGCCGTCCAGGTGCCGCTCGCGGTGCGCAGCGCCGACGCGAGCGCGGGGCCGGTGGCGGCGAGCAGGTAGCCCCAGGTCTGGGCCATGGTGGAGAGCGCGGCGACGTGTTCCGGGTCGGTGCCCCGACGGGCGAACAGGACGGCGGCGAGCGCCTGTCCGCCGCCCATGCCGATGCCGAGGACGGCGGCCCAGAGCGGGGCCCCGCCGGCCGGGGCGAGCACCAGGCCGAGCAGACCGAGGACGCAGACGGCCGCCACGCCCAGGATGTGCGGCCGTTGGTCGGTCCGGGCGGCGGCCAGGGTCGGGGCGACGAACCCGCCGACGGCGAGGCCGAGGATCAGCACGGCCTGGTCGGTGCCGGCGGTGGTGCGGCTCAGTCCCGCGTCGACCAGGAGGGTGGGCAGCCAGGCCGGCGTCGCATAGAAGACCAGGGGCTGGACGCCGAAGAAGGCCGTCAGGCTCCAGGCGAGCGCCGTCCGCCCGACCCGTCGGCGCCCGACGGGTGCGGCGGGCCCACATCAGCGCCCGGGTCGACGCCGCCCTGGCGGGCGAGGAGCTCTCCGACGGCTTCCTGCCCGGGCTGCCGGACGGCCCGCTGCCGGAGCGCCAGCAGCCGGACGGCTCCGCACCGTAGGGGGCCTCAGCCCAGCACCGCCGGCGTCGGCCCGTCCGGCCGTACGGTGATGCTGTACGCCGCCCCCGCCGGCCGCGAACGGAACACCAACGGCCCCATCGGCAAAAGGAGTTCCAGCAGCGCCGTGGTCTCGCGCAGCGCGAACCGGGTGCCCAGGCAGGCGCGGGCGCCGAGGCCGAACGGGAAGTAGGCGCCGAGTTGCCCGGGGCGGTCGGCGTCGGTGGCGAAGCGGGCGGGGTCGAAGCGCTCCGGGTCGGGCCACAGCGCCGGGTCCCGGTGGGTGAGGTACGGGCAGACCAGCACGTCCGTCCCGGCGGCGATGCGGTACCCGGCGACGACGTCGTCCTCCAGGGCGTGCCGGGGGAGGAGCCAGGCGGAGGGGTAGAGCCGCAGCGTCTCGCTCACCAGCGCCTGCGGATCGGCCGTCCGGGCCTCGGGGTGGCGGTCGAGCAGCAGGAAGAGCCAGGTGAGCGTGGTGGCCGTGGTCTCGTGGCCGGCGACGAGCAGGGTGACCAGCTCGTCCCGGATCAGCCGGTCGGTGTACTCGGGGTGCCGCTCGCCCGCCTCGACCAGCATCCGTAGTACCCCGGGCTCCTCGGTCGGGTCGGCCGAGCGGGCCGCTTCGATCGCCGCGTGCGCCACCGCGTCGATCCGGGCGAGGTCCGTGGCGACCGCGTCCCGGGCGTCCGCCGCGTTGGTCGGCAGCGTCGGCATGGCGGCCACCACCCGCTCCACCGAACGGAGTTCGCCGTCGGTCCGGTCGTCCAGCGGCTGCCCGGTGAGCGCCCGCCAGACGGTGTCCAGGGCGAAGCCGCGCATCTCCTCGCCGACGTCGAACGTCTCCCCGGTGCGCCGGTACCCCTCCCAGCGCTCGGCGGTGCGGCGCGCCGCCGCGGCGATCCGGTGTTCGTAGCGGCGCATCCCGGTGCCGGTGAACTGCGACTGCAGCAGCCGCCGTTGACGCTTCCAGGCGTCGCCGGCGGCGGACAGCACGCCGTCCCCGACCAGCATCCGGGCGCGGTGCGAGCGCTTGACGTACCGGTCCGGGTGGTGGCCCAGGACGTGCTGCACGGCGGCCGGGTCGGTGACCAGGACGGTCGGCGTCGGGCCGAGCCGGAACGCGGCGATGCCGCCGACGCCGCGCCGCGTCCGGGCCAGCAGCTCGACGAGCTCGGCCTCCTCGGCCCGCCACTGCTCGACGACCTCGGCGGCCAGCTCCGGTACCGGGCGGGTGTCCGTGCTCACGGGGCGGGTCCTTCCGTTCTGCTGACGGTGCGTCCGTTGCGGCCCGACTCTATGCCAGGGCGGGCCGGTCCGGGTTGCGCCGAACGGGTGGCGGCCCCGGCCCGGGGCGGCGCGGGGGCCCGCCGGGACGTCCGCGCACGGCTAGCGTGCGACCGGGCCGACCGGCCCCTGCTCGTTGCGCGGATGGGAGAACGCATGCCCGGGACCCGGCACTTCGGAGGCGGCCGGACCCGCCGAGCGGCCCGGTGGCTGGCGGCGGCCCTGCTCCTCCCGGCCCTCGCGGCCTGCGGCGGCGGTGGCGGCTCCGGTTCGGCCGGTGCCCCCCAGGCCGGGCAGACCGGTCAGAACAGCGCCTCGGGGCAGCCGGACGAGCAGCGGACCAAGGACGAGGGGGGCCAGGGCGGCTTCCGGAACGCCGGCGAGCCCTCGGCGAACGTCCAGGGCAGCGACCGCACCGCCCGGATCAGCCTGTCCTTCCCGTCGAGCACCACGACCGGCTTCACGGCCGTGATCAGCAAGGTGTCCGACTGCGGCAGTACGGAGTACGCCACCCCCGCCTCGCAGCAGGTCCAGGTGACCAACGGGCAGACCGAGCGGGTCGAGTTCCGGCTCCCACCGTGGAAGCCGGGTACCAAGAGCCGGAACATCTGCCTCACGGTGACGGCCGACGACTCCACTAAGCGGATCGAGGCCGTGGGTTCGGTGGAGGTCATCAGCCCCGACGGCGGGACCCCAAGCAATGGCGGGACCAACGGCTCGACGCCCACCGGCGGGTCGAGCCCGTACACCGGTGCTCCCACCGGCACCGGGAGCACCCCCTGAGCCCTGCCGAGGAGGCACCCCCGGGAGAGCCGGAGCGGCCGTCCTCGCGCTCCTGGTCGGACTGGATCGCCAAGCTCGCCACCTGGGTCGCCCCGACCACCCTCCTCACCGCGCTGCTCTTCTTCTTCGGCTACGCCTACACCAGTTCGCTCTACGGCTACTTCGGCATCGACGCCGGCATGATCGGCTTCGCCACCCAGGACCTGCTGCTCCGCAGTTCCCCCGCGCTCTACGTGCCGGCCGGGTTCGCCCTGTGCGGGGCGCTGGTCGGCGCGCTCGGCTACCACGTCGCGACCAGGGCCGCCGAGGCCGGCAGGGTCGGCGCCCGGACGGTGCGACGGGCCTGTTCGGCCGTCGTCGTACTGGTCGTCCCGCTGCTGGTGCTCGGCTTCCTGGCCGGCTTCGAGGTGTTCGACGCCGGCCCGATGGGCACCCCGCTGCTGATCGGCGGCGGACTGCTGCTCGCGGTCCTGGCCCGGCTGTTGTACGTGCGCGGCACCGGCGCGCCGTACCCGCTGACCGGCGAGCGGGCGGCGCTGGGGATCAGCGTGGCGATCGTCGTGCTCTGCGCGTTCTGGGCGGTCGGCGGTTACGCCCAGCAGAAGGGCACGGCCGACGCGGAGCAGCTGGCCCGGCACCTCTACCGGCGTCCGGCGGTCGTCCTGGACACCCCGGAGCGCCTCCACCTGGGATGGTCCGGGGTGCGGGAGACGGTGTTGCCGGGCGTGGAGCCGGGGGAGCGGTTCCGCTACCGCTACGAGGGCCTGCGCCTGCTGGCCCACTCCGGCGGCCGGATGTTCCTGATCCCGCGCACCTGGACCTGGGAGACGGGCAACGGCCTGATCGTCCCCTTCAACGAGACCGTCCGGGTCGCCTTCCACCCGGGCTGAGACGGCCCGGGCCGGGACCCCGACGGCCCGGGCGCACGGCTGCGCCGCGGTCCGTCCCCCTCGACCG
>NZ_JBSHBN010000206.1:0-15067 GCF_053612025.1 Kitasatospora sp. NPDC054768 | reverse complement strand
TTTACCGTTGTCGGTTTGGTCTGGGCAATATTGTGTTCGTTGTGGGGGGGGTGGGTGGTGTTGCGGGGGTTCGGGCGGGTGGGGGGGGGGGGCTGCGTCGCGGGTTTGGGGGGGTGGGGGCGGGGGTGGGGTTTTGGGTTTGGGGGGTTTTTTTTTTTTTTATCTTCGACGGGCCGTCCGCCCCCCTCATCCCGGGGGCCCCCCCCATCCCGTTGCGGGGGGGGGGGGGCCGCGCCGGTTTGGCGTACTTCACAAGATTTGCCCCATTCACTCCCTATCCTGGCCGCACTATGGTCCGGCAACTCGGCGAACTTGAGAACGCCATCATGACCCGGGTGTGGCAGTGGAACCGACCGGTCACGGTTCGCGAGGTTCTCCTGGATCTGCGGTCGGAACGCGAAATCGCGTACACCACGGTGATGACCGTCCTGGACAAGCTCCACAGAAAGGGCTGGCTGCGCCGCGAGCGGGTCGGCCGGGCCTATCGATATGAACCGGTCTCCTCGCGTGAGGCGTACACGGCGGCACTGATGAACGACGCCTGGGCCACCAGCGACAATCCGGCGGCGGCCCTGGTGCACTTCTTCGGCCTGATGTCCCCCGAGCAACGCGAAGCGCTCCGGGACGCCTTGCGGGTGGCCGCTCTGTTCCCGCCCGATCCGACCGGGGCGGATTCCGCGGACGACGGACCCGATACCGGTGCGACGGAACCGGGAGCGGCGCGATAACGTCCGGGACCATGGAGGTCACCATCCGCCGGGCGCGGACCACGGACGTGCGGGCAGTGCGCAGGCTCATCGACACCTACTCGCTCGACGGCATTCTGCTGGACAAGCCCACAGTCACACTGTTCGAATCCGTCCAGGAGTTCTGGGTCGCGGAACGCGACGACAACGGCGTGGTGGTGGCCTGCGGCGCGCTGCACGTGATGTGGGAGGACCTCGCCGAGGTCCGCACGCTCGCGGTGGATCCGGTCGTCCGGGGCACCGGGATCGGGCACCTGCTGTTGGAGAAGCTGGTGCAGACGGCACGCTGGCTGGGCGTCCGTCGGATTTTCTGCTTGACGTTCGAGGTCGCGTTCTTCGCGAAACACGGTTTCGTCGAGATCGGCGAGCTCCAGGAAACCGATGATGGTACGACAGACCCGGCGGCGATCGCTACGGATGTCTATGAAGAACTCCTCCGCTCGTACGATGAAGGCGTCGCCGAGTTCCTCGACCTGGAGCGGGTGAAGCCCAACACACTGGGCAACTCGCGCATGCTGCTGCACCTCTGAGCCGCTCCACCCGGGTCAAGGGTTTGTGTTTTCCGGAGAAAGGCGCTTTCCTTTCCTTAGGCAATGGGTCGTTTAGCGGAAAGGGAAGCCCGTGGCACAGAGGGTGCAGGTCATTCTTGAAGACGATCTCGACGGCGGTTCGGCGGACGAGACGGTGACGTTCGCGCTCGACGGCGTTGCCTACGAGATCGACCTGAAGAGCGCCAACGCGGACAAGCTGCGCGGTCTGCTGGCGCCGTACGTGGAGAAGGGCCGCAAGCAGAGCGGCCGGCTCGCCGGTGCCCGTCGTCCGGGCCGCAGCGCCGCGGCGCGGCCGTCCGGCGGCGGTGCCCCGGACACCGCCAAGATCCGCGCGTGGGCCAAGGAGCAGGGCCTGGAGGTCAACGACCGCGGCCGCGTTCCGAGCAACGTCCGCGAGGCCTACGAGAAGGCCAACGCGTCCTGATCCCGGCACCGCAGGCCCGCCGGAGCGGGTGCGGGGCCCCGGCGGCCGGAGGCGGCGCCGCCATCACACGCACGGGGCGCGGAGGAGTCTCCTCCGCGCCCCGCGGCGCGTGCCCGCTGGGCCGCGGTACCGGGGGCCTGCGGGGCGCAGGCTCGGGCACGGGCTCGGGCGGCGGAACAATCACGGGCTGTGCAACGCTGTAAGGGCGAAGCGGTAACGAGGACACCCGGGACGGCGTACCCGGCCCCGGCCGCCGTTGAACCGCCGTCACCACGGCCCGACTTCTCGCCAGGCGAACACCGCCACCGCGGAAACTGCGCGAGAACCGCCCCGATACCGGGTATGAATGCAGGTGGACGGGTTCTTCGGCCCGTCCAGGGGCAGTATGTGCGACCGGCCTGACGGTTCCGGCCGCGCCCCGGCGGCGCGTGTTCGCCGATGGCGTAGCGGAATCCGGTGCATCCGGCCCGCCTGCGGGAACACCGTTTCCCAGCATCAGGTTGGGATTGGTGTCGGCTGGTCGCGCAGCATCTCGCTCCTCTACCGGGGAGTGAATCCGTGGGCCGCGCCGCTGAGCGGGACTAGCATGCGGAAGGACAGGGCGGGGACGGACCCCGAACTGCCCGACCGCTCTGAGGAGCGATAAACGATGTTCGAGAGGTTCACCGACCGCGCGCGGCGGGTTGTCGTCCTGGCTCAGGAAGAAGCCCGGATGCTCAACCACAACTACATCGGCACCGAGCACATCCTCCTGGGTCTGATCCACGAGGGCGAGGGCGTCGCCGCCAAGGCCCTGGAGAGCCTCGGGATTTCTCTTGAGGCCGTTCGCCAGCAGGTCGAGGAGATCATCGGCCAGGGCCAGCAGGCCCCGTCCGGTCACATTCCCTTCACCCCCCGGGCGAAGAAGGTGCTGGAGCTGTCGCTCCGCGAGGCCCTTCAGCTCGGCCACAACTACATCGGCACCGAGCACATCCTGCTCGGCCTGATCCGCGAGGGCGAGGGCGTCGCCGCCCAGGTCCTGGTGAAGCTGGGCGCCGACCTCAACCGGGTGCGCCAGCAGGTCATCCAGCTGCTCTCCGGCTACCAGACCGGCGGCGGCAAGGAGTCGGCCACGGCCGGCGGGCCCGCCGAGGGCACCCCGTCGACCTCCCTGGTCCTGGACCAGTTCGGCCGCAACCTCACCCAGGCCGCCCGCGAGGCCAAGCTCGACCCGGTCATCGGGCGCGAGAAGGAGATCGAGCGGGTCATGCAGGTGCTGTCCCGCCGCACCAAGAACAACCCGGTGCTGATCGGTGAGCCCGGCGTCGGCAAGACCGCCGTGGTCGAGGGCCTGGCCCAGGCGATCGTCAAGGGCGAGGTCCCGGAGACGCTCAAGGACAAGCAGCTCTACACGCTGGACCTGGGCGCCCTGGTGGCCGGCTCGCGCTACCGCGGTGACTTCGAGGAGCGCCTGAAGAAGGTGCTCAAGGAGATCCGCACCCGCGGCGACATCATCCTGTTCATCGACGAGCTGCACACCCTGGTCGGCGCGGGCGCCGCCGAGGGCGCCATCGACGCCGCCAGCATCCTCAAGCCGATGCTGGCCCGCGGCGAGCTGCAGACCATCGGTGCCACCACCCTGGACGAGTACCGCAAGCACCTGGAGAAGGACGCCGCGCTGGAGCGCCGCTTCCAGCCGATCCAGGTCGCCGAGCCCTCGCTGCCGCACACCATCGAGATCCTCAAGGGTCTGCGCGACCGCTACGAGGCCCACCACCGGGTCTCCATCACGGACGCCGCCCTGGTCGCCGCCGCCACCCTGGCCGACCGGTACATCTCGGACCGCTTCCTGCCGGACAAGGCGATCGACCTGATCGACGAGGCCGGCTCCCGGATGCGCATCCGCCGGATGACCGCGCCGCCGGACCTGCGCGAGTTCGACGAGAAGATCGCCGACGTGCGCCGCGAGAAGGAGAGCGCGATCGACGCGCAGGACTTCGAGAAGGCCGCGTCCCTGCGCGACGACGAGAAGCAGCTCCTGCAGGCCAAGGCCAAGCGCGAGAAGGAGTGGAAGGCCGGCGACATGGACGTCGTCGCGGAGGTCAACGAGGAGCTCATCGCCGAGGTCCTGGCCACCGCCACCGGCATCCCGGTCTTCAAGCTGACCGAGGAGGAGACGTCCCGCCTGCTGCGCATGGAGGACGAGCTGCACAAGCGCGTCATCGGCCAGAAGGACGCCATCAAGGCGCTCTCCCAGGCGATCCGGCGCACCCGTGCGGGCCTCAAGGACCCGAAGCGCCCCGGCGGTTCGTTCATCTTCGCCGGCCCGTCCGGCGTCGGTAAGACCGAGCTGTCCAAGACGCTGGCGGAGTTCCTCTTCGGCGACGAGGACGCGCTGATCGCGCTCGACATGTCCGAGTTCTCCGAGAAGCACACCGTCTCCCGGCTGTTCGGCTCCCCGCCCGGCTACGTGGGCTACGAGGAGGGCGGCCAGCTGACCGAGAAGGTCCGCCGCAAGCCGTTCTCCGTCGTCCTCTTCGACGAGGTCGAGAAGGCCCACCCGGACATCTTCAACTCGCTGCTGCAGATCCTGGAGGACGGTCGCCTGACCGACTCCCAGGGCCGCGTGGTCGACTTCAAGAACACCGTCATCATCATGACGACCAACCTCGGCACCCGGGACATCTCCAAGGGCTTCAACCTGGGCTTCGCGGCCACGGGTGACACCCAGACCGGGTACGAGCGGATGAAGGCGAAGGTCGGCGAGGAGCTCAAGCAGCACTTCCGCCCCGAGTTCCTGAACCGCGTCGACGACATCGTGGTGTTCCACCAGCTGTCCGAGGACGACATCATCCAGATCGTCGACCTCATGATCGACAAGGTGGACGAGCGGCTCAAGGACAAGGACATGGGCCTGGAGCTCAGCGTCGAGGCCAAGAAGCTGCTGGCCAAGCGCGGCTACGACCCGATCCTGGGTGCCCGTCCGCTGCGCCGCACCATCCAGCGCGAGATCGAGGACCACCTCTCCGAGAAGATCCTCTTCGGTGAGCTGCGGGCCGGCCACATCGTCGTCGTCGACGTCGACGGTGAGGGCAAGGAGGCCAAGTTCACCTTCCGCGGCGAGGAGAAGTCGGCCGTCGCGGACACCCCGGCCGCGGTCGCCTCGTCCGGTCCGGACCTGACGAAGTAGCCCAACTTTTAACAGACAACTTCACAGCCACCGAGCCCCCGGCGTTCGCGCCGGGGGCTCGGTGCGTTCCGGCCCCTCCGCGGTCGGCACCGGTACGGACCGGGACGGCGGCTTCCGCATGGGCTGGTACGGGTGCGCTCGGTTTCTCAGCGAGCTTTAACCAACATACGGTTGACAGATGGTCAGGTGATAGGGAGTCGCGGAGCATAGCGCCGTGACCATGTCACGGTCAAGGTCTATCTTTTCTGTGCACGCTTGTATCAAATGACGTCCACCTGTCTTTCATTTTGGTTTGCCGGGCTTTGGCCAAGAGCTGGGCCCCGGTCGGGGAGGACGTCACAACGTTGAAGAGCACCAGGAGAACCGCTGCGGCTGCCACGGCCGCAGCGGTCATAGTCACGCTCGGCGCGGGCCTGTTCCCGGGCACCGCCGTCGCCGCCGGCTCGGCCCCGGTCCCGCGGGACCCGGCCGAGGCCGTCCAGAACACCGAGCACAACCTTCCGGGCCCGCTGACCGCGAAGGTGGAGGCGGAGCAGAAGGCCGCCACCGAGAAGCTGCTCAACGGCACCGCCGAGGTCGAGCAGCACAACGGCAGCACCAGCGTGAAGCTCGGCAAGGACAAGTACGTGGAGCTCGCCCGCGAGCGCACGGACAAGATCTTCACCATCCTGGTCGACTTCGGTGACCAGGTGGACAACACCACCAAGACGCCGGACGGCAAGGTCAAGTACGGCGGCGAGGCCGGCCCCAAGCACAACGAGATCGAGAAGCCGGACCCGGCCACCAACAACTCGACCCAGTGGCAGGCCGACTACAACCAGCAGCACTACCAGGACCTGTACTTCGCCAAGGACAAGCCCTCGCTGAAGACCTACTACGAGAAGCAGTCCTCGGGCCGCTACTCGGTCGACGGCGTGGTCCAGGACTGGGTCCGCGTCCCGTGGAACGAGGCCCGGTACGGCTCCGACTACTGCGGCTCCAACGTCTGCGCCAGCGCCCAGGACCTGATCCGCGACGCCGTGGACATCTGGTACAAGGACCAGCAGGCCAAGGGTCAGACCGAGGCGCAGATCAAGGCGACCCTGGCCTCGTACGACCAGTGGGACCGCTACGGTTCGCACCACGACGGGAACTTCAACCAGCCCGACGGGTACATCGACCACTTCCAGATCGTGCACGCCGGCGAGGACAAGTCGGCCGGTGGCGGCAAGCAGGGCACCAAGGCCCTGTGGGCGCACCGCTCGTACGTCTACGGCAACCTGCAGGGCTCGGCCGGTCCCGAGGGCAACAAGCTCGGCGGCGTCCAGGTCGGCAGCAGCGGCCTGTGGATCGGCGACTACACGATGCAGCCCGAGAACGGCGGCCTCGGCGTCTTCGCCCACGAGTACGGCCACGACCTCGGTCTGCCGGACCTCTACGACACCGCCGGCAAGGGCATCGACAACTCGGTCGGCTTCTGGTCGCTGATGTCCTCCGGTTCCTGGCTCGGCGAGGGCAAGAACAGCATCGGCGACATGCCGAACGACCTCGACGGCTGGAGCAAGTACCAGCTCGGCTGGCTGAAGGTGGACCGCGCCAAGGCCGGCACCGAGTCGACCCACCACATCGGCCCGGCGGAGTACAACAGCAACCTGCCGCAGGGTCTGATCGTCGACCTGCCGAAGAAGAGCATCACCACCGAGATCAACAAGCCGTTCGGCGGCACCGGTGAGTGGTGGAGCGGCAGCGCCGACAACCTGAACGTCACGCTCACCCGCGACATCGACCTGACCGGCAAGGCCAAGGCCAGCATCAACGCCAAGGCCTGGTACGAGCTGGAGCAGGACTTCGACTACGCGTTCGGCGAGGTCTCCACCGACGGCGGCAAGAACTGGACCGTCGTGGACGGCACCTGGAACGGCACCGCCCTGCCGCGCGAGAACGGCCGTCCGGCCCTCAGCGGCCAGGTGGCCGCCTGGGGCGACCTGTCGTTCAACCTGGACGCCTTCGCGGGCCAGAAGATCAAGTTCCGCTACCGCCACACCAGCGACGGCGGCCTGCACTTCCGCGGCCTGACCCTGGACAACGTCGCGGTCGTCGCCGACGGCGCCACCGTGTTCAGCGACGACGTCGAGAACGGTGACAACGGCTGGGTGGCCGACGGGTTCTCCCGCTTCAGCGGCTCGTACACCAAGGACTACGCGCAGTACTACATCGCGGAGAACCGGCAGTACGTGTCCTTCGACCAGACCCTGAAGACCGGCCCGTACAACTTCGGCTTCGCCGACAAGCCGGGCTGGGTCGAGCACTACTCGTACCAGCCCGGCCTGCTGATCTGGTTCTGGGACGAGTCGCAGACCGACAACAACGTCAGCGCCCACCCGGGCCACGGCCTGGTCCTGCCGGTCGACTCGCACCCGACTCCGCTGAAGTGGTCCGACGGCGCCCTGATGAAGCCGCGCGTCCAGGGCTTCGACTCCACCTTCGGTTCCCGTCGCGTCTCCCCGCTGACCCTGCACAAGGCCGGCGTCGAGACCGTCATCCCGAAGGCCAAGGGCGTCGACGAGTTCAACGACCTGAAGTCGTGGTGGAGCAAGGACAACCAGTACGCCGGTGTCGACGTCCCGAAGACGGGCACCAGCATCGAGGTCGAGAACGAGTCCTCGAACTACCTGGAGACCTGGATCCGGGTCCGCCCGGTCGACAACTGATCGTCACCCCCCGGGTAGCGATCGGCCTGTGACCAGGCAGCTCTGACAACTCCACGTCCGGCCCGTCCCCGCAACGCGCGGGGGCGGGCCGGACGCTTTGTCAGGCCCGGACGGCCGCCAGCCGGTCCAGGAAGGCGGCGGCCGCCACCGTGACGTCCGCGGCGGTCCAGTCGAGGGCGGGCGCCGCGACCGTGACCTCGGTCATCGACAGCCCGGGCGGCCCGCCCGCGCGCCAGGCGCCGAACAGCCCGATCCCGGTGTCCTCGGCCAGCCCCAGTCCGGCCTCCTCCAACTCGCCGACCGGGTGCGGCAGCCAGAGCTGGAACTGGTGGGTGTGCGGCGGAGCCGGGTGCACCCGGGCGCCGGGGACGGCGGCGAACGCCCGGGCCAGCGCCGCGGCGACCGTCCGGGCGTGCGCCACGTACCCGGGCAGCCGCGGCAGTTCGCGCTCCAGTCCGGTCAGCGCGGCCAGCGCGAACGGCCACTGCTGGTAGAGCTGCCCGCCGTAGCGGTGCCGCCAGGCCCGGGCGGTGCGGACGAAGCCGCCCGGACCCGCCAGCGCGGCGCCGCTGATCCCGCCGAGCGTCTTGTAGAAGGAGACGTAGACCGAGTCGGCCAGGGCGACGACCTCCGGCAGCGGCCGGCCGAGGGCGACCGCGGACTCCCAGATCCGGGCGCCGTCCAGGTGCAGCGCCGCACCGTGCTCCTCCCGCACCACCGCGGCCAGCTCCACCAGCTCCGCCCAGCCCGGCAGCACGAACCCGGCGTCGCGCAGCGGCAGCTCCAGGCTGAGCGCGGCGTACGGCTCGTCCAGGGCGCGCAGCTCCTCGGCGGTGGGCTGGCGCGGCTCGGTCGTCGGCCAGAGGCTGCGCAGGCCGGACAGGACACCGAGCGCGTGCCGCTCGTGCCGGTCGGTGTGGGCCAGCGGGTGAGTGACGACGGTGCGCGGGCCGGCCGCCTCGGCGTGGATCCGCAGGGCGATCTGCTGAGCCATGGTGCCGGTCGGGAAGAAGGCCGCGTCCTCGGTGCCGAGCAGCTCGGCGACCCGGTGCTCCAGGGTGCGGACCACGCCGTCGCCGTACTGGTCCGGGCGGCCGTCCAGGTCGGGGACGACGTCCGGCCCGGGAGCGGCGTCCGAGCCGGGAGCGGCGTCCGGCCCGGGGCCGGCGTCCGGGAGCGGGCCGGCCAGGTCGGCGAGGCGTTCGCGGATGCTCTGCGGCCGGACGCCGGACAGCAGCCGCTCGCAGCCGCGCAGGGCGGCGAAGCGGCGGTCCGGCAGGCTCGGGCGGTCACTGGCGTCGGGGTCTTCGCTCCTGTTGCCATACATGGCTCGATGGTGCCGCAGCGGGCCGGACCGGTCAGCGGTCCGCACGAAAGCGGTTCGAGCCCGCCAAACCCGGGCCGCGCGTGGCGCTGGTCACAGGCCCGCGGCCCGGTACGACCGACGGTAGTAGCGCGCCGGGGGAACCGACGGGCGCGCCGGAGCGGACCTGGACGATCGGATCTCATGATCGGTACTCCATCGGTTTGAATCTCCGGCGCCACGCCGACTACACGCCGTAGTACGTCACCCCGTTTGGGACTCCGCTCGGTGACCGTTACACCTGAGTGGTCCCCCGCTCAGCACGCGCCCGAACGGGCCCTTCGTGCTGCCCTCGTACGACCCGTGAGGTACGGCAAGCGATGTCCAACGTCCCGCCCTTGGCGCCGGCCCTGCGCCGGCTCGCCGCCCGTGCGGCGGCCCAGGCCGCGGCCTGGCAGCCCCGGCTCGACCACGCCGTCCGTACCCACGCCGCACCGCTGCACACACTCGCCGCCCGTGCGGCGGCCCAGGCCGCGGCCTGGCAGCCCCGGCTCGACCACGCCGTCCGCACCCACGCCGCGCCGCTGCACACACTCGCCGCCCGTGCGGCGGCCCAGGCCGCGGCCTGGCAGCCCCGGCTCGACCACGCCGTCCGCACCCACGCCGCACCGCTGCGCACGCTCGGATCGCCCCGGCACACCACGCTGCCCGGCAGCCGGCAGCGGGCCGAGCACGACCACGCGCTGGTCTCGGCCGGAGCGGCCGCCGTGCTGCTCGCCGGCGTGCTGCTGGTCGCCACCCCGGGCTCGGCCTCGGCGCAGACCGTGCTGCCCACCACCCCGGGCAGCTCGGCCTTCACCGTGCCGACGGTGGACGTGCCGAGCGCGGGGCTGGTCCAGGTGACCGGACCCAGCGCGTACAAGCTGCCCGACGACGGCGACTCCGCGCAGCAGTCCGTGGCCGTGGCGGCCAACCTGCTGCCGTTCGACCCGCCGGCACCGGAACCGGCACCGGAACCGGAACCGGACGTCGCCGCCGAGCCGGCTCCCGAGCCCGGACCCGCGCCCGATCCCGGGCCGGCCCCGGCTCCCGGATGGTCGGCGCCGGTGCCGAACGCACCGACCAGCAACCCGTACGGGAAGCCCAACCGCAGCTACGCGGCCGGGTACCACACCGGGGTGGACTTCGCGGTCGCCCCGGGCACGCCGCTGCTGGCGGTCGGCGACGCGACCGTGGTGTCGGCCGGCTGGGACGGCGCGTACGGCAAGGAAGTCGTGCTGCGGCTGGCGGACGGGCACTTCGCGCAGTACGCCCACATGTCCTCGGTCGCCGTCTCGGCCGGCGGGCGGGTGTCCGCGGGCGAGCGGATCGGCATGTCCGGGAGCACCGGCAATTCGACCGGGCCGCACCTGCACTTCGAGATCCGCACCAGCAACCGCTACGGCGCGGTGGTCAACCCGATCGCCTACCTCGCGGGGCACGGCGTCACGAACTTCTGAGCCGCCCTGCGGCGCTCAGCCGGCGCCGGGCGCGGGGTGGCTGATCCGGGCGCCGATCTCCAGCGCGATGTCCCGGGCCGCGCCGATCGCCTCGTCCAGGTCGGCGGGGGGCAGCCGCTCGCCCCACACGTTCGGGGCGTGACCGCAGTCCGCGTTGTCCTGCTTGACCAGGAACAGCGACGAATGGACGGTGAACAGCGCCATCGCGGCCCGCAGCCGGTCGTGGAAGTCCGCGTCCGGCCCGTGCACCAGCTGCATCATGGTGATCATGCGATCCCTGAAGGCCAGCCCGGCCGGGGACTCGCGCAGCGCGGGCTGGTTCTCGTGGAAGAAGCGCAGCAACGGGGCCCGCTCGGCCATCCCGTCCGCGAAGCGGCGGATCAGCTCGTCGCGCACCTCCGGGCTCCAGACCTGCTGGCGGCCCCACGCGACGGTCTCGTCGATCGGCGCGGCCATCCGCTCGACGATGCCCAGGACGATGTCGTCCTTGGTCTTGAAGTGGTAGTAGAGCGCGGCCTTGGTGACACCCAGGCGGTCGGCGATCTCGCGCAGTGAGGTCTGCTCGTAGCCCTGCTCGGAGAAGAGCTCCAGCGACACCTCGATGATGCGAGCCCGGGTGTCGCTGCGGGGGCTGTGCGGAGTGCCCATGGCCTGCCTCATGACTGCGTCGGTGACTACTGCGGACCCCGGGACGGCGGCCGCCCCGGACTCATTCTCCCTGCCCAGAAGGCCGGTCGGGAAACTGGCTTGACGACCGGCTAGTAAACAACCTACCGTGCCGACGGTCGATAAACTAGCCGGGCGACAAGTAAGTGAGCCGCCGCACGGCACGACGCTCCGTCCGAACCACGCTCCGGGAGACCCCACCTCATGTCACAGTCCAAGACCGCCGGCCCGGTACCGGAGGACAAGACGGCCGAGGAGGAGCAACCGCGGTCGCCCCGCGAGATCCGCCTCGTGATGGTCGGTCTGGTCGTCACCATGCTGCTGGCCATGCTCGACAACCTGATCGTCGGCACCGCGATGCCGACCATCGTCCACGACCTCGGCGGCGGCGAGCACCTGTCCTGGGTGGTCACCGCCTACACCCTGGCCACCGCCGCCTCCACCCCGGTCTGGGGCAAGCTCGGCGACATGTACGGCCGCAAGGGCACCTTCCTCACCTCGATCGTGATCTTCCTGGTGGGCTCGGCGCTGTCCGGCCTGGCGCAGAACATGAACGAGCTGATCGGCTTCCGCGCCGTGCAGGGCCTGGGCGCCGGCGGTCTGATGGTCGGCGTCATGTCGATCATGGGCGCGCTCGTCCCGCCGCGCGACCGCGGCAAGTACCAGGGCATGTTCGCCGCGGTGATGGCCCTCGCCACCATCGGCGGCCCGCTGGCCGGCGGCTTCATCACCGACCACCTGAGCTGGCACTGGACCTTCTACATCAACCTGCCGCTCGGCGTGATCGCGCTCGCCGTGGTCGTCGTCACCCTGAAGCTGCCGAAGGTCCGCAACACCGCCAAGATCGACTACGCGGGCGTCGTGCTGCTCACCACCGGCATCACCTCGCTGGTGCTGATCACCACCTGGGGCGGCCAGCAGTACGCCTGGGGCTCCAAGGAGATCCTGGGCCTGACCGCGCTCGCCGCCGCCTCGCTGATCGCCTTCTGCTACGTGGAGCAGCGGGCCGAGGAGCCGATGCTCCCGCTCAGCCTGTTCCGGAACCTGAACTTCACCCTGGTCTCGATCATCGGCTTCATCGTCGGCTTCGTGATGTTCGGCTCGACCGTCTTCCTGCCGCTCTACCAGCAGACGGTCCAGGGCGCCTCGGCGACCAACTCCGGTCTGCTGCTGATGCCGATGATGTTCGGCATGCTGATCGTCTCGCTGGTGGTCGGCCAGGCCGTCACCAAGACCGGCAAGTACCGGATCTACCCGATCATCGGCACCGTCGTGATGACCGCCGGCCTGATCCTGCTCTCCACCATGGGCATCGGGACCAGCAGGTTCACCTCGGCCTGCTGGATGGTCGTGCTCGGCGCCGGCATGGGCTTCCTGATGCAGATCACCATGCTGGTCGCGCAGAACAGCGTCGAGCTCAAGGACATGGGCGTGGCCAGCTCCACCGCCACCCTGTTCCGCACCATCGGCGGCTCCTTCGGTGTCGCGCTGTTCGGCGCGCTGTTCAACAACCGGGTGACCGACACCATGGCGGAGATGCTGGCCGGGAAGCCGATGCCCCCGGGCGGCATGAAGGACCCGCAGCAGAGCAGCCTGGAGGAGTTGCACAAGCTGCCGGACTACGTCCAGGACGCCTACAACCACGCGGTGTCCAACGGCATGCACACCGTCTTCCTGTGGGGCGCCGGGGTGGCCGTGATCGCGATCGCCGCGGCGGTGTTCCTCCGCGAGGTGCCGCTGCGCGGGACCGGCAAGGGCGAGAAGCCGGCCGAGTCCTCGCTGGAGGCGGCGGCCGTCTGATGGTCCCGCCCGTACGGCGCCCCCGGGAGGTTCGTCCTCCCGGGGGCGCCGTCGTGTTCCGCCGCTTACTGGGGCAGCCGGTAGACGCCCTGCTCGACCGGCTCGACCAGGCCGTCCGCCACCAGGCCGTCCAGCGCCCGGGCCCGCTGCACCGCGTCCGGCCAGACCGCGTCCAGCCGGGCCTGCGGCACCGTCCCGTGCGCCTCGCGCAGCACCGCGAGCAGCTTGCCGCGCACCTGGCGGTCCGTCCCCTCGTAGGACTGACCGCGCCGGGCCGGGCCCTCGTACGGCGGGCGGCCGGCCCGCTGCCAGGCGCAGGCGGTGAACAGCGGGCAGTCCCCGCACTCCGGGCCGCGCGCGGTGCAGACCAGCGCGCCCAGCTCCATCACGCCGACCGCCCAGGTGGCCGCCGTCTCCGCGTCGTCCGGCAGCAGCGCGGTGGCGGTGCGGCGCTCGGCCGCGGTGGTCGCCTGGGGCGGGTACTCGACCCCGGTCACCGCGCGGGCGAAGACCCGGCGGACGTTGGTGTCCAGCACCACGTGCCGCTGGCGGAAGGCGAAGGAGGCGACGGCGGCGGCGGTGTACTCCCCCACCCCGGGCAGCGAGAGCAGCGTGGCGTGGTCGTCCGGGACCTCGCCGCCGTGCTCCTCGGTGATCGCCACCGCGGCCGCGTGCAGGCGCAGCGCCCGGCGCGGGTAGCCCAGCCGGCCCCACATCCGGACCGCCTCGCCGGACGGCTCGGCGGCGAGGGCGGCCGGGGTCGGCCAGCGGGTGAGCCAGGCCTCCCAGGCGGGCAGCACGCGCTTGACCGGGGTCTGCTGGAGCATGAACTCGCTCACCATGACCGCCCAGGGCGTCGCGTCGGGGGTCCGCCAGGGCAGGTCCCGCTTGCTCGCCTCGTACCAGTCCAGGACGGTCGAGTGGAACAGCGGCAGGGGCATCGGCAGCCGGGCGGCGTCGGCGGCGGAGACAGGGACGGAGGGGGTGGTGATGGCAGTCATGGCCCTTCGATCCTCCCATGCCCGCCGACCGGGCCGAAGTGGATCGGGCCACTCCGGATCCTCCCGGGGAAGCTCCGGAAATCGTCCGATTGGAGCTCGCTCGAACGGATCAAATGGCGGATCATGTGAAGGAAGGGGCGACTGTGCGGTGTTGGTGAGTCAATCGCCACACACAGTCTCGTAGAGTTTGATCGTGCCTTCTCTGCGTCAACCCGTCGGACCACTGCCGGCCTCGATCTACTGGCGTCGGCGCATCGTCGTGCTCGTCGCCGCCGCGGCGGTCGTCGCCCTGATCGCCTGGCTGATGATCGACCCGGGCGGGGGCGGTGACGGCGACTCACCGGGCAACGCCGCACAGGCCGTTCCGTCCCAGTCCCAGAACCAGACCCCGGCCCAGGCCATCACGCCCGGCGCCTCCCCGAGCGGCCCCGCGGCACGCCCTGGCGGCGGCACCGGCGGCCCGGTGGCGGGCGGCGGCGGCACCGAGGTCAACCTCAGCGGCGGCACCGGCACCGGCGGCGCCAACCCGGCCCCCGGAGGCGGCGCAGCGCCGGCGACCGGCGGCGGTACGGGCGGCGGCACGGCCGGCGGCGGCACGGGCGGTGCTCCGGCCGTGAACACCCCCGAGATCATGGCGCTGCCGGTCTGCGCCTCCTCGCAGGTGGCGCTGGAGCTGGCCGGCACCCAGAACTCGTACCAGCCCAAGGACAAGCCCCGGCTGGCCCTGACGGTCAAGAACTCCTCCGGCACCAACTGCCGGGTGGACCTGGGCCGCACCGCCTCCGTGATCACGGTGAGCGGAAGCACCAACGACCGGGTCTGGTCCTCCGGTGACTGCCCGGCCGACAAGGGCAACATCTGGGTGCAGCTCGGCGCGAACGGCAGCCAGACCGAGACCTTCACCTGGGACCGCAGCCGCAGCAAGCCGCAGTGCGCGACCGCCGACCAGACGCCGCCGCCGAGCGGCACCTACGTGGTGCTCGCGGAGCTCACCGGGCTCTCCGGGGACAAGGTCTCGGCGCGGGCCTCGATCCGACTGGACAGCTGAGAACCGGTCAACTTTTCCTGGAGCCCCCGGCCGCGCGGCGGCCGGGGCTCCGTCGCGTCCGGGGGCGGGTTCGGTGCGGTGCTCCGCGGTGCTCCGCGCTTCGGCGCGGCACGGCTCCCGTTCGGTGCGGCTCCGGTTCGTGCGGACGTGCGACGGCCCCCGGGGAGGTC
>NZ_JBSHBN010000205.1:0-15131 GCF_053612025.1 Kitasatospora sp. NPDC054768 | reverse complement strand
GCTCCGGCTCCGCTCGCCGCCGCGCCCGCCGCGCCCCCGGCTCCCAAGGCCGCCGCCCCGGCGCCGGCCGCGGCCGCCGCCACCGCCGGCCCCGAGCTGATCCAGCTGCGCGGCCCGGCGAAGGCCGTCGCCACCAACATGGACGCCTCGCTGGAGGTGCCGACCGCGACCTCGGTCCGCGCCGTGCCGGCGAAGCTGTTGATCGACAACCGCATCGTCATCAACAACCACCTGCAGCGCGCCCGCGGCGGCAAGGTCTCGTTCACCCACCTGATCGGCTACGCCCTGGTCCAGGCCATCAAGGCCGCCCCGGGCATGAACTACAGCTACAAGGTGGAGAACGGCAAGGCCTTCCTGGTCAAGCCGGAGCACGTCAACCTCGGTCTGGCCATCGACCTGGTCAAGCCGAACGGCGACCGCCAGCTGGTCGTCGCGGCCATCAAGAAGGCCGAGACGCTCGACTTCTTCGGCTTCTGGCAGGCCTACGAGGACATCGTCCGCCGGGCCCGCGCCAACAAGCTGACCATGGACGACTTCACCGGCGTCACGGTCTCGCTGACCAACCCCGGCGGCATCGGCACCGTGCACTCCGTGCCGCGCCTGATGCAGAACCAGGGCACCATCGTCGGCGTCGGCGCCATGGAGTACCCGGCCGAGTTCCAGGGCTCCGCCCCGGAGACCCTGTCCCGCCTGGGCGTCTCCAAGATCATGACGCTGACCTCGACCTACGACCACCGCGTCATCCAGGGCGCGGCGTCCGGCGAGTTCCTGCGCGAGATCCACCGCCTGCTGCTCGGCGAGAACGGCTTCTACGACGAGATCTTCGAGTCGCTGCGGATCCCGTACGAGCCGGTCCGCTGGGCGACCGACGTCGCCACCACCCACGACGACGAGGTCAACAAGACCGCCCGCGTCATGGAGCTGATCCACTCCTACCGGGTCCGCGGCCACCTGATGGCCGACACCGACCCGCTGGAGTACAAGCAGCGCAAGCACCCCGACCTGGACGTCACCACCCACGGCCTCACCCTGTGGGACCTGGAGCGCGAGTTCGCGGTCGGCGGTTTCGGCAGCCAGAAGATGATGAAGCTCCGCGACATCCTCGGCCTGCTGCGCAACACCTACTGCCGCACCGTCGGCATCGAGTACATGCACATCCAGGACCCGAAGCAGCGCAAGTGGCTGCAGGAGCGCCTGGAGAAGCCGTACGCGAAGCCCGAGCGCGAGGAGCAGCTGCGGATCCTGCGCCGGCTGAACTCGGCCGAGGCCTTCGAGACCTTCCTGCAGACCAAGTACGTCGGGCAGAAGCGCTTCTCGCTGGAGGGCGGTGAGTCGCTGATCGCGCTGCTGGACGCGACCATCGACGCCGCCGCCGAGCACCGCCTCGACGAGGCCGTCATCGGCATGGCCCACCGCGGCCGCCTGAACGTGCTCGCCAACATCGTCGGCAAGCCGTACGGCAAGATCTTCGGCGAGTTCGAGGGCAACCTCGACCCGAAGTCGATGCACGGCTCCGGTGACGTCAAGTACCACCTGGGCTCCGAGGGCACCTTCACCGGCCTGGACGGCGAGACCATCAAGGTCTCGCTCGCCGCGAACCCCTCCCACCTGGAGACGGTCGACCCGGTCGTCGAGGGCATCGCCCGCGCCAAGCAGGACATCCTGGACCAGGGCGGTACCACCTTCCCGGTGCTGCCGATCCAGATCCACGGTGACGCGGCCTTCGCCGGCCAGGGCGTCGTCGCGGAGACCCTGAACATGTCGCAGCTGCGCGGCTACCGCACCGGCGGCACCGTGCACGTCGTGGTGAACAACCAGGTCGGCTTCACCGCCGCCCCGGCGTCCTCGCGTTCCTCGATGTACTGCACCGACGTGGCGCGCATGATCGAGGCCCCGATCTTCCACGTGAACGGCGACGACCCGGAGGCCGTGGTCCGCGTCGCGCGGCTCGCCTTCGAGTTCCGCCAGGAGTTCCACAAGGACGTGGTGATCGACCTCATCTGCTACCGCCGCCGCGGTCACAACGAGGCCGACAACCCGTCGTTCACCCAGCCGCTGATGTACGACCTGATCGACAAGAAGCGCTCGGTGCGCAAGCTGTACACCGAGGGCCTGATCGGTCGCGGCGACATCACCATGGAAGAGGCGGAGCAGGCGCTCCAGGACTTCCAGGGCCAGCTGGAGAAGGTCTTCGCCGAGGTCCGCGACGCGGCCCAGGCACCGGCCGACACCACCACGGGCAAGCCGGTCGCCGACTTCCCGGTCTCCATCCGGACCGGCATCTCCCAGGAGATGGTCAAGCGGATCGCCGCCTCCCAGGTCAACCACCCGGACTGGCTGACCGTCCACCCGCGCCTGCTGCCGCAGCTCCAGCGCCGCGCCGGCTCGGTCGAGGACAACACCATCGACTGGGCGATGGGCGAGACCCTCGCCATCGGCTCGCTGCTCATGGAGGGACACCCGGTCCGCCTGGCCGGCCAGGACAGCCGCCGCGGCACCTTCGGCCAGCGGCACGCCGTCCTGATCGACCGCAAGACCGGCGAGGACTACACCCCGCTGCAGTACCTCACCGAGGACCAGGCCCGTTACACCGTCTACGACAGCCTGCTGTCGGAGTACGCGGCCATGGGCTTCGAGTACGGCTACTCGCTGACCCGCCCGAACGCGCTGGTCATGTGGGAGGCGCAGTTCGGCGACTTCGTCAACGGCGCGCAGACCGTGGTGGACGAGTACATCGCCTCCGCCGAGCAGAAGTGGGGCCAGCACTCCGGCGTCACCCTGCTCCTGCCGCACGGCTACGAGGGCCAGGGCCCGGACCACTCGTCCGCCCGCCCGGAGCGCTTCCTCCAGCTGTGCGCGCAGAACAACATGACGGTCGCCATGCCGACCCTGCCGTCGAACTACTTCCACCTGCTGCGCTGGCAGGCGCACAACCCGCACCACAAGCCGCTGGTCGTCTTCACCCCGAAGTCGATGCTGCGTCTGAAGGCCGCGGCGAGTGCGACCGAGGAGTTCCTGTCCGGCTCGTTCCGCCCGGTCATCGGCGACTCCACCGTCGACCCGGCGCAGGTCCGCAAGGTGGTCATCACCGCCGGCAAGTTCTACTACGACCTGGCGGCCGCCCGCACCGAGCGCGGCGTCACCGACACCGCGATCGTCCGGGTCGAGCGGCTCTACCCGCTGCCGGTGGCCGAGCTCCAGGAGGAGCTGGCCCGCTACGGCGACAACGTCCAGTTCGTCTGGGCGCAGGAGGAGCCGGCCAACCAGGGCGCCTGGCCGTTCATCGCGATGAACCTGGTGGACCACCTCCAGGTCGTCATCGGCCGCACCGGCGGCGACGCCCGGCTGCGCCGGGTCGCCCGCACGGCGGCCTCGTCCCCGGCGGTCGGCTCGGCCAAGCGGCACGCCGCCGAGCAGCAGGCACTGGTCGAGGAGGTCTTCGCGCTCTGACGCGCCGAAGCCCCGCGGTCCGAACGCCCGTGGCCCCGTCCTCCCCTTCGGGAGGGCGGGGCCACGGGCGTTGGTGCCCGCCGCCCGTTCGGTTCCAGCTCTGCAACCAATCCGGAGCCGCCGTGCGCGGACTCCTGACGGATCGATAGGTTATGGCTCGCCGTCCGGCGACCGGGTGCCCGTCCACGCGCCCGGCCGCCGCGGCCGTACCGCCTCACCGCTCTCCCAGGGGGATCACCGCATGACCGCCGACACGCCTCGGGACGCCGGAAAGCTTCCTCCGGTCTTCCAGCCGCTCCTCCCGGACGACCCCCGGGAGGTCGGCGGCTACCGGCTGTTCGCCCGGCTGGGCGCCGGCGGCATGGGCCGGGTCTACCTCTCCTACACCCCGGGCGGGCGCCCGGTGGCACTCAAGGTGGTGCGCCCGGAGTTCGCCGAGGACGGCGAGTTCCGCCGCCGCTTCGCCCAGGAGGTCAGCAGCGCCCAGCGCATCCACGGGCTCTACACCGCGCAGGTGATCGACTCCGGCGGCCTGGACGGCGACGCCCCCTGGCTGGTCACCGCGTACGTCCCGGGGCCGTCCCTGCAGCAGGTGGTGCGCGAGAACGGCGCCCTGCCGGTGCGCACCGTACTGCTGCTGATGGGCGGCATCGCCGAGGCCCTCCAGGCGATCCACAGCGTCGAGGTGGTCCACCGCGACCTCAAGCCCGCCAATGTGCTGGTCGCCGGGGACGGCCCGCGGGTGATCGACTTCGGCATCGCCCGGGCCGCCGACGCCACCGCGCTGACCGGCACCGGCTACCGGATCGGCTCCCCCGCCTTCATGTCCCCCGAGCAGGCCCAGGGCCGCCCGGTCACCCCGGCCACCGACGTCTTCGCGCTCGGCGCCCTGGCCGCGTACGTGGCCGGCGGCACCGCGCCGTTCGGCGACGGCCCGGACACCGCGGTGCTCTACCGGGTGGTGCACGAGGAGGCGGACCTCACCGCCGTCCCGGCCGACCTGCGCGAACTGATCCAGCGCTGCCTGGCGAAGTCCCCGGAGGACCGCCCCACGCCCGCCGAGATCATCCAGGTCGCCCGCAACCACCCGGAGGTCGGCGGCCAGCTGCGGTTCGGCGACGACTGGCTGCCGCGCGAGGTCAGCACCGAGATCACCCGCCGCTCGGACCTCCCCAGGACCCCGCCGACCCCGCTGCCGGCCGCGCCCGCCACCCCGCCGACCCCGCTGCCCGCGATGCCGGCCGTTCCCCCGCCGCCCGCCGGCGCGCCGACCCACCCGGCCACCGCGGCCCACCCGCAGCAGCCGGCGACGCCCCCGTCCGGCTTCGCGCCGCCGCCGGTCGGCTCGTACGGCGCCCCGCAGCCGCCCACCGAGTCGCCGACCGCACCGGTGCTGCCCACCCCGCCGACCGTCGGGTTCCACCGGCCGGAGCCGCCGTCCCACGACACCCCGCCGCCCGGCCCGGCGGTGACCGCCGCCCCGGCGCCCGTGCCCGCACCGGAGCCCGCGCCCGCGCGCAAGGGCGGGGTGTCCTGGAAGGTGCTGCTCACCGTCGCCCTGGTGATGGCGGTCGGCGGCACCGCGGGCGGTGTGGTGCTGATGAAGAAGCTGGACGACGGCAAGGCGTCGAACGCCAAGCCGGCTCCCGCGGTCACCGTCACCCAGGGCCCGGGCCCGGACCCGGCCCGGTCGGCCGCCGCCTCCCCGAGCGCCTCCACCTCCTCCTCCGGCGATTCGGTGACGGCCGCGCCCTCGAAGTCCGGCCAGAGCACCGTCTCCGCCCCGGCCCGGCCGACCGGCTACTCCCCGATGCTGGACAAGAAGTCGCTGTCGATCCCCGCCGCCGAGTACTCCAGCGACGCCTACCGGATCGACCTGAACGCGGGCACCGTGGTGCCCCGCTCCACCGACCTGAAGTGGGGTCTGGGGGTCACCAACAACGGCAGCGGCAGCAAGGCCAACGCCTTCGACACCTACGGGGACGACAAGTCGGACTTCGCGGTGATCACCGAGCCGTCCGTCACCGCCGAGCAGTGCGCCGCCGCGATCGACTCCCGGCCGGACACCGACCTCTCGTACAACCGTGTCGCCCCGGGCCGACTGCTGTGCGTCCGCGACCGGATCACCCGCAACATCGCCATCGCGGTGATCGAGCAGGCGGACCCGACCACCGGGGCCGCCAGGGTCACCGTCAGCACCTGGCGCGCGAGCTGACCCGACTATCCTGACCAGGTCAATCCCCATCGGACCGGAGCGAACCGTGTACTTCACCGACCGAGGCATCGAGGAACTGGAGAACCGGCGCGGCGAGGAGGAGGTCACCCTGGGGTGGCTGGCCGAGCAGCTGCGCGCGTTCGTCGACCTCAACCCGGACTTCGAGGTCCCGGTCGAGCGGCTGGCCACCTGGCTGGCGCGGCTCGACGACGAGGACGACGAGTGACCCGGTGACGGCCGCCGCGAGGCCCGGGAGGCAACCGCCTCCCGGGCCTCGCGCGTGTTCGGGTACGGAGCCCCGCCGTCCCCGTAGGGGAGGTCTCGGGGACGGATCGGGGTCGGGATCGGGGGCCGGCACGCTTGACTCTGCCAGCACGCGATATATCGTCTTTAAAAGAGAACGCGATACATCGCGATCCGCGACGGGAGGCGGCAGAGATGAGCCAGTGGACGGTCGAGGGCACCGAGAGGATCACCTTCGACGAGTCGGTGCGCACGCTGCACGTGCGGACCATCGAGGGCACGGTGAACGTGGTCGCGGCCGAGGGCCCGGCCCGCCTGGAGGTCACCGAGCTGGTCGGCGACCCCCTGCACGTGACCCTGGTGGACGGCGTCCTGACGGTCACCTACAAGGACATCAACAGCTGGGGCGAGTTCGGCGACTGGCTCAAGTCGGTCGGCTCGGTGAAGAACTTCTTCGGCTCCTTCAAGCGCAAGCGGATCGCCGGCGTGACCGTGACCGTCCCGGCCGACGTCGAGGTCAAGGTCGGGACCGTGTCGGCGCACGCCACCGTCAGCGGCGTCAGCGGGCACGTCTCGGTGCAGAGCGCCAACGGCGACACCACCCTCGCCGGGGTGACCGGCCGGATCGAGGCCAGTACCGTCACCGGCGACGTGGACGCCCAGGCGGTCGGCGGCCAGCTCAAGGTCAACACCGTCTCCGGGCAGCTCACCGTGATCGCCGGCACCGCCGACCGGATCCAGGCCAACACCGTCACCGGGGCCGTCACCCTGGACCTCGACGTGGCGGGTGAGACCGACGTCAAGGTCAACACCGTCAGCGGCGCGGTCGTGGTCCGGATCCCCTCGCTGGCCGACGCCACCGTCGAGGCCGGCTCCACCAGCGGCGACGTCTCCAGCACCTTCGAGGAACTCCAGATGAGCAGCACCTGGGGCGCCAAGAAGATCTCCGGCCGGCTCGGCGAGGGCCGCGGCAGCCTCAACGTCACCACCGTCTCCGGCGCGGTCACCGTGCTGCGCCGCCCCGACTCGGAGGAGGACGGCCCGGTGGTGGTCAAGGAACTCCCGGCCGGCCCCGGCACCCCGAACCTCACCAAGGAGGCCTGAGATGACCCCCGTGTTCGGCCACGGCCGGCTCCGCCTCTACCTGCTGAAGCTGCTGGACGAGGCCCCGCGGCACGGCTACGAGGTCATCCGGCTGCTGGAGGAGCGGTTCCAGGGCCTGTACGCCCCTTCGGCCGGGACGGTCTACCCGCGGCTGGCCAAGCTGGAGCAGGAGGGCCTGGTCGCCCACAGCACCGAGGGCGGCCGCAAGGTGTACCGGCTGACCGACGCCGGACGCGCCGAACTCGAAGCCCGTCAGGTCGAGTTGGAGGAGCTGGAGGTGGAGATCCACGACTCCGTGGCCCAGCTCGCCGGGGCGATCCGCGAGGACGTCCGGGACAGCGCCAAGGACCTGCGCGAGGAGCTGTGGAACGCCGCGAAGCAGGCGCCCCGGCCGGAGCGCACCGAGGGCGGGGACCCGTGGGCCGGGCCCTGGGGGGACAACGAGTCCTGGCAGCGCGCCAAGGAGGAGTTCGCCCAGTTCAAGCTGCAGGCCAAGGAGCAGGCCAAGCGCGCCCGGGAGCAGGAGAAGGCCGCCAAGGCCAAGGCGAAGGCCGCCGAGGCGGAGGCCCGCCGGCTGCGCGAGCAGGCCAAGGCCTCCCGCACCGCCGCGCAGCAGGAGGCGCTGCGGATCAAGCGGCGGGTCGAGCAGCAGGTGCGCGAGCACGCCGCGAAGGGCGACTGGCCGACCGGGCTGGCCGAGGGCCTCTCGGAGCTGACCAAGGGCCTGGCCGGGCTGGCCGACGCGGCCCGCTGGGGCCACGGTGCGCAGGAGGAGTCCACCGGGTCCGCCGAGCGGATCACCGTGTCCCGGATCGACCTGGACAAGGACGGGCCCGCCGCGGACGCCGCGGCCGACCTGCCGCCGTGGGCCCGCACCGACCCGGCCGGGGACCCGGCCCGCGAGCTGGAGCGGCTGCTCGACCGCTTCCGCGACCAGGTCCGCGACGCGGCCCGGGACGGCGGGGTGAGCGCGGACAAGCTGGCCGAGGCCCGTACGGTGCTGGGCGCCGCGGGCGAGCGGCTGAAGCGGCTGCTCGGCTGAGCCGGCGGTCCGGAGGGTGACGGCCCGGTGCCCCCGTTCGGGGGCGCCGGGCCGCCGCGGCGTCAGGGGGTGAGGACGATCTTCCCGAAGACGTCGCCCCCGGCCAGCCGGGCGAAGCCGTCCCGGGCCTCGGCCAGCGGCAGCACCGAGTCGATCACCGGCCGGACGCCGGTGTTGGCGCAGAACGCGAGCAGCCCGGCCAGCTCCTCCTTGGTGCCCATGGTCGAGCCGACCACCTTGAGCTCCAGGAAGAAGATCCGGTTCAGCTCGGTGGAGCTCGGGTTGGGGCCGGAGGTGGCCCCGGAGATGACCACGGTGCCGCCCGGGCGCAGCGACTTCACCGAGTGCGACCAGGTCGCGGCGCCGACCGTCTCCAGCACGGCGTCCACCCGTTCGGGCAGCCGGGCGCCGCTCTCGAAGGCCGCGTCGGCACCGAGCTCCACCGCCCGGGCGCGCTTGGCCTCGTCCCGTCCGGTGACCCAGACCCGCAGGCCGGCCGCCTTGCCGAGGACGATCAGCGCGGTCGCCACCCCGCCGCCCGCGCCCTGCACCAGGACGGTGTCCCCGGGCTTGACCCCGGCGTTGGTGAACAGCATCCGGTAGGCCGTCAGCCAGGCGGTGGGCAGGCATGCGGCCTGCTCGAAGCTCAGCCCGGCGGGCTTGGGCAGCAGGTTCCAGGTGGGTACGGCCACCTTCCGGGCGAAGGTGCCCTGGTAACGCTCGGTCAGGATGGAGCGCGGCTCGGTCGGGCCGACCCCGTGGCCGCTCTGGCCGATCACGGAGTGGATGACGACCTCGTTGCCGTCCTCGTCGATCCCGGCGGCGTCGCAGCCGAGGATCATCGGCAGCCGCGCGGCGGGCAGGCCGACCCCGCGCAGCGACCAGAGGTCGTGGTGGTTGAGGCTGGCGGCCCGGACGGTGACCACGCTCCAGCCGGGTCGGGCCTGCGGCTCGGGAAGCTCCCCGAGCTCCAGCCCGCTCAGCGGATCGTCGGCGTCGATGCGTGCGGCGTAGGCGGCGAACATGCCCCGGACGTTAGCCCGGTACGGCCGAGGCCGGGAAGCACGCGAGCATGTGACGCGTGTCCCGGCCTCGGAAGGATCGGCCCCGGAAGGCTCGGCCTCAGGCCCGGGCGACGCCCTCCGCGCGGGCGGCCTCGGCGACGGCCTTGGTGACCGCCGGGGCGACCCGCTCGTCGAAGGGCGAGGGGATGACCTTCTGCGGGGTCAGCTCGTCGGCCACGACGCCGGCCAGCGCCTTGGCGGCGGCGAGCTTCATGCCCTCGGTGATCCGGGAGGCGCGGACCTGGAGGGCGCCCGCGAAGATGCCCGGGAAGGCCAGCACGTTGTTGATCTGGTTCGGGAAGTCGCTGCGGCCGGTGGCGACCACGGCGGCGTACTTGTGCGCGACCTCGGGGTGGATCTCCGGGGTGGGGTTGGCCATCGCGAAGACGAACGCGCCCTCGGCCATGGTCGCGACGACCTCCTCCGGCACGGTGCCGCCGGAGACGCCGATGAACACGTCGGCGCCGGCCAGCGCGTCGGCCAGCGAGCCCTTGAGGCCGGTGCGGTTGGTCCGCCCGGCGATCTCGGCCTTGACGTCGGTGAGGTCGCCGCGGCCCTCGTGGACGACGCCCTTGCGGTCGCAGACCGCCACGTCGCCGATGCCGGCCGCGACCAGCATCTTGGCGATGGCGATGCCGGCCGCGCCGGCACCGGAGATGACGGCCCGCAGCGAGCCGATCTCACGGCCGGTCACCTTGGCGGCGTTCCACAGGGCGGCGGTGGTGACGATCGCGGTGCCGTGCTGGTCGTCGTGGAAGACCGGGATGTCCAGGGCCTCCTGGAGCCGGCGCTCGATCTCGAAGCAGCGGGGCGCGGAGATGTCCTCCAGGTTGACGCCGCCGAACGAGGGCGCCAGCCGGACCACGGTCTCGACGATCTCGTCGACTCCGGTGCAGGCGAGCGCGATCGGCACCGCGTCCACGCCGCCGAACTGCTTGAACAGGATCGCCTTGCCCTCCATCACGGGCAGCGAGGCCTGCGGGCCGATGTCGCCGAGGCCCAGCACCGCGGTGCCGTCGGTGACCACCGCGACGGTGTTGGCCTTCCAGGTGTAGTCGTTGACCAGCTCCGGCTGCTCGGCGATGGCCGTGCAGACCCGGGCGACACCGGGGGTGTAGGCGAGGGACAGGTCGTCCGCGTCGCGCACCGGGACGGTCGCCCGGATCTCCATCTTGCCGCCGCGGTGGAGCGCGAAAACCGCGTCGACCGGATCGTCGGTGTCCTGGGTGCTGCTGATGATCTCCGCTGCCACGATGACCTCTTCGTCATTGATCTGGCGAGGACGCGCGGCCGACGGGCAGGACGACCCGGCCGGAAACCGGAAACCGGGTACGCCGAAGCGGACCCGGGGTCAGGGTCGGGGCGCTGCCGTCGGGCGGCGCCCTCGGATGAGGGTTTTATGGGGTCTTGTGTTGTCCGCGTTGTGCTTCCGGGCCGAGCGTAGGTCGGACGAAGGCATCGCACCTATGCCTTTTCGTCCTCGTCACGTGCGGTTCATCGCCGTGCCGTCGCGTCACAGGGCCCGGCGTCGGAAGCGCCGGGCACCGGCGGCGGCAACGGCATGAGCGCACGCGCACCCGCAGGAGTGAACGCAGATCCGAAGGGGAGTCGGCGCCCCGGATACGGAGCCGCGTGAGGACTTCCGTTCCCGGGCACCCCGAGCCTGTCGGGGCTCGTCGGTCTGGTTCGAGCGTTCGGGGGTCACCCGGTAACGAATTCTGACACACCCGCCGCCGGGCCCGGCAGGCCGGGATGGCAGGATCGCTTGTCCGCCATTTCGCGTACACCCGCGCGACACCGTGGCGGCCGCTCGTCCCTCCCACAGGAGCCTCCCTCATGCTTCACGTCCGCCATGCCCGTCGTCCGATACCGGCCGCCGCCGCCCTGGCCACCGCCGGTGCCCTGCTGCTGACCGGCTGCGGCGGCGGGCAGGCCGCCTCGGACGACCCGGTCAAGGACCTCCGCGGCAAGCTGCCGAACGCCCAGCGGACGGCCGGGGCGCTGCGGGTCGGCATGGACGTCAACTACGCCCCGGTGGAGTACCGCGGCCCGGACGGCAAGCCGGCCGGCCTGGACCCGGAGCTCGCCGCCGCCCTGGGCCGGATCCTCGACGTGCGGGTCGAGTTCGTCGACACCCCCTTCGACAAGCTGGTGCCGAACCTCCAGGCCAAGCAGTACGACGTGGCGATGTCGGCGCTCAGCGACACCCGCCAGCGCCGCGACGCCCTGGACGAGAACGGCAAGCAGACCGGCCCCGGCGTGGACTTCGTGGACTACTTCATCGCCGGCACCTCGATCGTCGTCCCGAAGGGCAACCCCAAGGGGATCAAGGGCCTGGACGACCTGTGCGGCAGGACCGTCGCGCTCCAGCAGGGCACCACCCAGGACGAGATCGTCACCCGCCAGGTGGCCGTCTGCGCCCGGGCCGGCCGCCCGCTGACCCCCCACAAGCTGGACACCGACACCAAGGCGCTGGCCGAGGTCGCCTCCGGCGCCGCCGCGGCCGGCCTGAACGACTTCCCGGTGGCCGCCTACGCGGCGAAGACCACCGACGGCGGCGGCCGCTTCGAGGTGACCGGCGGGCAGTCCACCTCCAACCCGTACGGGATCGCGGTGCGCAAGGACGACGGGCAGCTGCGCGACGTGCTGACCAAGGCGATCGACCAGCTGATCCGCAGCGGCGAGTACGACAAGATCCTGGCCAAGTGGAACGTGAGCGCCGGCGCGGCGCAGAACGCGGTGGTCAACGGGGGCATCTGATCCGGCGGGCGACGGGCGCCGGGTGCGGCACGGACCGGTCTGCATACGTATGCGCAGGGTGACAGGGGCACGGAATAAGTCCGAATAGCGGACAGTGCGACCCCTCGTTATCCGATTTTGATCTGGATGAGGGCCACCTGACTGTCATCAGATGGCAGGATTCCCCCCATCTCGGATCGAGCCGGCCACTGGTCGAGGCCGTCCGGTCAACGTCCACCTCGGCGGAGGGTGGCGGAAGCAGTACCGCGTACGACCCCGGGCGGCTCCCCCCGCGCCCGGGAAACTGCACGACCCGGCCTGCACGTACGACGACGTACGGCGACACGCACCCGTACCGAGCCGCGCGGCTCGCCGGTCCGGTGCGCCGCTCCCGCGGCGCGCTCCGCCCGACCTCTCTCCCCCAGGATGGAGATCCCCCTCATGACCACCCGTACCCAGCGCAGCCGGCTCCTCGCAGCCGGTGTGGTCGCCGCGTCGGTCTCCCTCGTGCTGACCGGTTGCAGCAGCAGCAAGAGCGACGGCGGCGGCGCCCCCAACGCCTCCGCCACCGTCAACGAGGTCAAGGCCGACCCCAAGCTGGCCTCGCTCGTCCCGGAGGACGTCAAGTCCGCCGGCAAGATCGTCGTGGGCGCGGACGCCTCGTACGCCCCGGACGAGTTCAAGGACGACAGCGGCAAGATCATCGGCATGGACGTCGACCTGGCCAACGCCATCGCCGCCAAGCTCGGACTGAAGGCCGAGGTCCAGGACTCCGGCTTCACCGCGATCATCCCCGGCATCCAGTCGAACAAGTTCCAGCTCGGCATGTCGTCCTTCACGGACAACAAGGAGCGCGAACAGATCGTCGACATGGTCACCTACTTCAACTCCGGCAGCGCCGTCGCGGTGAAGAAGGGCAACCCGGAGAAGGTCGACCCGAAGGACCTCTGCGGCAAGAAGATCGCCGTCCAGACCGGCACCACCCAGGCCGACGAGATCAAGGACACCCGCGACCCGGACTGCGCCAAGGCCGGCAAGCCGGGCATCCCGAACGGGGGCGACAAGTTCGACCTCCAGACGGACGTCACCAACGCCGTGGTGTCCGGGCGCGACCAGGCGATGATGGCCGACTCCCAGGTGATCGACTACGCGATCAAGCAGTCCGGCGGCCAGCTGGAGAAGGTCGGCGAGACCTACGGCACGGCCCCCTACGGTGTCGCCCTGGCCAAGGGCTCCAAGCTGACCCCGGCCGTCCAGGGCGCCGTCCAGTCGCTGATCGACGACGGCACGTACAAGCAGATCCTCACCAAGTGGGGCGTCGAGGCCGGCGCCATCTCCACGTCGGCCGTCAACGGTGCCGTCAGCTGACCCTCGTACGCTCCATCTTCTCCCCCGAGGCCACACCGTGAACTCTTTGGACAAGGGGACGGCGGAGAAGGGGCGGCCTGACATCATCAAGGCCGTCCCCGTCCGCCACCCCGGACGCTGGGCGGGCGCCGTCGTCATCGCCCTGCTCGCGGCGATGCTGCTGAGCGCCCTCCTCACCAACCCCGCTTTCAAGTGGGACATCGTCGGTCAGTACCTGTTCCACGACAGCATCATGCACGGCCTGCTGGTGACGCTGGAACTGACCGTGCTCGCCATGCTCATGGGTGTGGTCGGCGGCATCATCCTCGCGGTGATGCGCCTGTCCCCGAACCCGCTGCTGGCCGGCGTCGCGTGGGTCTACATCTGGATCTTCCGCGGCACCCCGGTGCTGGTGCAGCTGGTGTTCTGGAACTTCCTCGGCCTGATCTGGGCCAAGCTGTCGATCGGCGTCCCGTGGGGGCCCGAGTTCTGGTCCGAGCAGACCAACGTGCTGATCCCGACCTTCGTCGCCGCACTGCTGGGCCTCGGCCTCAACGAGGCCGCCTACATGGCGGAGATCGTCCGCGGCGGCATCCAGTCGGTGGACGAGGGCCAGAGCGAGGCCGCGCACGCGCTCGGCATGAGCCGGTTCCAGACCATGCGCCGGATCGTCCTGCCGCAGGCCATGCGGGTGATCATCCCGCCGACCGGCAACGAGACCATCTCGATGCTCAAGACCACGTCGCTGGTCTCCGTGATCTCCCTGGAGGAGATCTTCCGGGCCGGCCAGGTCATCTACTCCCGGAACTACCAGAACATCCCGCTGCTGATCGTGGTCAGCCTCTGGTACCTGTTCTTCACCTCGGTGCTGACCATCGGCCAGTACTACATCGAGCGCCACTACGCCCGAGGCTCCAACCGCACCCTCCCGCCCACCCCGCTGCAGCGACTGCGGGGCCTGTTCGCCGGGAAGCCCGCCCCGAGGACGACCGCCGACGTCGTCCCGGGGATCGAGGGAGGTGGTCACGTATGACCGATCTGACCAAGACCCCCGCCGACGCCGCGGCCCCGGCCGAGCCCATGGTCCGCGCCGAGAGCGTGCACAAGTCCTACGGCCCGGTCGAGGTGCTCAAGGGCATCGACCTGGAGGTGGCGAAGGGCGAGGTGTTCTGCCTGATCGGCCCCTCCGGCTCCGGCAAGTCGACCTTCCTGCGGTGCATCAACCACCTGGAGAAGATCAACGGCGGCCGCCTCTGGGTGGACGGCGAGCTGGTCGGCTACCAGCAGAAGGGCGACCGGCTGCACGAGCTCAAGGACCGCGAGGTCGCCCTCAAGCGGCGCGACATCGGCATGGTCTTCCAGCGCTTCAACCTGTTCCCGCACATGACCGCCGTCGAGAACGTCATGGAGGCGCCGGTCCAGGTCAAGGGCGAGAGCAGGGCCGACGCCCGCGAGCGCGGCATGGTCCTGCTGGAGCGGGTCGGCCTCGCCGACAAGGCGAAGAACTACCCCTCGCAGCTCTCCGGCGGCCAGCAGCAGCGCGTGGCGATCGCCCGCGCGCTGGCCATGAAGCCCAAGCTGATGCTCTTCGACGAGCCGACCTCCGCGCTCGACCCGGAGCTGGTCGGCGACGTCCTGGACGTCATGCGCGGCCTCGCCGAGGAGGGCATGACCATGGTGGTCGTCACCCACGAGATGGGTTTCGCCCGCGAGGTCGGCGACGCGCTGGTGTTCATGGACGGCGGTGTGGTGGTCGAGTCCGGCAACCCCCGCGAGGTGCTCACCAATCCCCAGCACGAGCGCACCAGGGCCTTCCTGTCCAAGGTGCTCTGAGCCCGTACCGTCGGGGGCCCGCGGGCGCCGCGCCCCCCCCGGGCGAGGGCCGCCGCCCGGGGCCCCGGGCCGGGCCGCCCCCCCCCCCCCCCCC
>NZ_JBSHBN010000204.1:9361-15413 GCF_053612025.1 Kitasatospora sp. NPDC054768 | reverse complement strand
CCCACCACCCCCTTCTACTTTCCATGCCCCCACGTGATTGGTGGGAGGAGGAGAGCGCGGGGGTCAGGTGGGCGGGGCTCGGGGGGTGCCTGGGGTCTGCTCGGGGTGGGCGTGGGGTGCGGGGCCGTGCCCGTCAGCGCCACCGGGCCCGGCGTCGGCGCCGGGACGGCGGGCCGCGTGGGCGGGCCGGGGACGGACGGCGACGCCGAGGGTGGCCGGGGAGTCGCCCGTCACCGCGATGTCCCCCTCCCGGTCGGTGCGCAGCACGGTGGCGCCGAGTGCGCGCAGGTGGTCGACCGTCCTCGGGGACGGGTGACCGTACGGGTTGCCCTCGCCGCAGGAGATGAGGGCCAGCCGGGGCCGCAGGGCACCCGCCAAGTCCCAGTCCTGGTGGGCCGATCCGTGATGCGCCACCTTCACGACATCGGCCTTCCCCATCCGGCCCAGCAGTGCCGACTGGGCCTGCGGTTCGAGATCGCCGAGCAGTGCCATCCGTAGTCCTCCTGTCAGTGCCACCATCAAGGCGACGCTTGCGTTGTTCGGGCCCGGCGCCTCGACCGCCGAGCCGGGGACGGGCCACACCACGTCCCAGGCCAACCCGGCGCCGGCCGACCGCCGTTCACCTCGACCGGCTCTCAGCAGCGGGAGGCCCGCGCCTGCCGCCCAGCCCGCCACCCGGGCGGCCTCGCCCGGTGGATCGTCCAAGGTGGTGCCCTCGACCGCGCCGACCCTGCGGCCCCGCAGCACCCCCGGCACGCCCTCGACGTGGTCGGCGTGGAAGTGCGTCAGCAGCAGTAAGGGAACCGTCGTGATGCCGAGGTCGCGCAGGCATCTGTCCGCGGCGTTCGGATCCGGCCCGGCGTCGATCACCACCGCGCTGTCCGGCGCCCCCGCCGCCAGGGCCAGCATGTCTCCCTGTCCGACGTCGCACATCACCAATCGCCACCCCGGTGGCGGCCAGCCGGTGGCGATCCGGGTGAGCTGCGGCGGGCGCAGCAGCACGGCCAGCAGGACCGCCGTCAGCGCCCCCGTCACCAGGGCCCGCGCCCAGCGCCGCCGCCCGAACGCCGGCGGCGGGCTGCCGGGCTGCGCCCGTCGGGGCAGCAGGAGCGGCGCCGCCCAGCAGCCGGCCAGGACGGCCATCGCGACCGTCGCCGTCCCGAACCACCCTCCCGGCCAGTCCAGTTGGCCGCCCGGAATCCCGGCACCACGGCGTGCCACGAGGGAGAGCCAGCCGGCCGGCACTCCGGCCGGTTCCGCGAGCAGACGGGCCAGGTCCGGAAGGAGCGGCTGCAGGGCGAGCACCCCGAAGCCGAGCAGCGTCGCCGGGGCCACCGCCGGCTCGGCCAGCAGGTTGCAGGGGATGCCGACCAGGCTGATGTGCCCGGACAGCACCACCGTCACCGGCGCGCACAGGGCCTGGGCGGCCGCCGTGGCCGCGAGCGCGCCTGCCAGGTGGTACGGCCAGCGGCGGGCCCGCAGGGCCTCGGCCCAGTGCGGTCCGAGGACGAGCAGCCCGGCGGTGGCGAGCACCGACAGCAGGAAGCCGAACGAGCGGGCCAGGAACGGGTCCAGCAGGACCAGCACCAGGACCGCTCCGGCGAGCGCGGGCACCGCCTTGCGGGGACGGCCGGCGGCCAGGGCCAGCATGCCGATCAGCCCCGTCCCGGCGGCCCGCAGCACGCTGGGCTCGGGCCGGCAGACGGTGACGAAGGCCAGGGTCAGCGCGGTGCCGAGCAGCGCACCGGTGCGCAGTGACAGCCCCAGCAGCGCGGCCAGCCCGTGCCGTTCCGGGGTGCCGGCCTGCCCGGGCGCGCCCAGCAGCGCACCGAGGACGATCGCCAGGTTGGCCCCGCTGACCGCCACCAGGTGGACCAGGTCGGTGGCCCGGAAGGCGTCGTCGAGGTCGTCGGGCAGTCGAGAGGTGTCGCCGACCACCAGCCCCGGGAGCAGCCCGCGCGCGTCCGCCGGAAGTCCGTCGGTGGCCGTGCGCAGGCCTTCGCGCAGCCGGCCGGCGATCCGCTGGGGCAGGCTCGGCGGCGCCAGCTGCCGGGGCTGCCCGTGGACGACCAGCAGCGCGGCCGACTCGGTGTCATGCCCCTCCCCCGCCGGCCGCACCTCGGCCTCCGCCGCCAGCCGCTGGGACGGGAGCACCCGCTGCCAGGGCTCGCTCCGCGCCCCTCGGACCATGACCGTCACCGGCGTCCGCGTGCGGGTGCTCCGCCCGTCCGGGAGCAGGGTGACGCGGTCGGCCACCGCCTCGACGGTGAGGAGCGCCTGCCCGGCGGCGGGGCCGCCCCGGGAGACGTGGGCCTTCGGGTCCCCCGTGATCGTCAGCTCCACCTCCACCACCGGGGACGGCGTTCCCGGCTCGGCGGCCACGGACGCGCGGGCGAGCTCCGGCAGCGGCCCCCGGTGGAGGTCGGAGGTGTGCAGCGGGGTGGCGATCGCGGCCGCCGCGCCGGTGAGCAGGACGGCGGCCAGCGTCGCCGAGGACCCGCGCCGGCGCAGGACCCCCGGCCGGGTGAGCAGCAGGACGGCCGCCAGCACGGCAAGGCCGGCCGCGGTGAGGGCGAGGGCCTCGTACCCCGGTTCCAGACCAAGGAGCGCCGCCGTGACCGTCCAGGCCGAGACGGCGGGCAGCAGCAGCCGGAAGTCGGCGCCCGCGGAGCGGGGCGCGGCGGCCGGACCGGCCGGCGTGGTGGCGGCGGACATGGCGGTACCTCCCTTCGGTGGCCGGGGAAGCGGGCGGGGACGACGGCAGTGGCGGCGTCAGAGGGTGAGGAGCGGGCGGAGTTCCGCGTACGTGCGGGCGCCGATGCCGCTGACCTGCCGGAGTTGGTCGAGGGAGCGGAAGGAGCCGTGCGAGGTGCGGTAGGCGAGGATGCGCTGGGCGAGGGTGGGGCCGACGCCGGGAAGGGTGTCGAGCTGTTCGAGCGTGGCGCGGTTGAGGCTGACGGGTGGTCGGGGCGCGGCGGGGCCCGGAGGTCCGCTCCCGCTGCCGACGGCCGGGGCGGGGGCGGGCCCCGGTTCGCCGACCAGGATCTGCTCACCGTCCGTCAGGATGCGGGCCAGGTTGAGGCTCCTGGTGTCCGTCTCCGGCAGCGGCCCGCCTGCCGCCCGCAGGGCGTCGGCCACCCGGGAGCCGCCGGGCAGGGTGTGCAGGCCGGGGAGGTGGACCCGCCCGCCGATGTCCACCACGACCTCTGCCCCGGCACCGGCGGCAGGCCCGGCCCTGGGGTCGACGGCGGAGGCGTCGGCGGGAGCGGGCGGCTCGACTCCCGCCGGTGCCGCGACGGCCGCCGGCGCGGGCACGGCGACCGTCTCCGGCCGGGCCAGCCAGAAGTGCTGTACGGCGTAGCCGACCGCGAACAGCAGCAGGATGGCCAGCCCGGCCACCGCGCGCCGGTCGAGCGCCAACGCCGAGCCGAGCGGGGGGAACGAGGCGAACGAGGGGACTCGCGGACGTGCTCCGGCCTCCGGTGGATCCACAGCGTCACCCGGATCCACAGTGTCACCCGGATCCGGCGCGGCACCCGCGTCCGGCGTTGCCGGCACCGCCGCCGGCACCGCTGCCTGAGACGGCAACGACGGGCCGCCGGCAGCCGCCGCCCGGCCCCTTGTCGGCGATGCGGCCGACCCCGGGGAGCCCCCGCCGGCGCCGCCCTCCGGCTCGTCACCCGCCGGCTCGTCACCCGCCGGCAGCAGCGCGGCCATCCGCAGCCGTACCGTCTCGTCGATCGCATGGCGCTTCGCCGCGCCCAGGCCCATGGTCGTCATGCCGAGGACGGTAGGAGTCCTCCGGCGAGCGCACGGAAATCAACCAAACCCTGTGGACAACCCGGGGGTTGTGGATAAAAAGTGTCACTCACAGGAGTGAGCATGGCCGTCCGAAATTGACCAGCCGACCAAGCAACCGGGCACCCAGCCGGACCGCCCGACACCGGCAACCACCCGCACCACTCAGCGCGGCGCGACCACCACCGCCAGCAGCCCCGGCCCGACGTGCGCGCCGATCACCGCCCCCACCTCGCCCACGTACAGCTCCCGCAGCCCCGGCACCCGGGCCCGCAGCCGCTCCGCGAGCGGTTCGGCCCGGTCCTCGGCCGCCAGGTGGTGCACGGTGATGTCGACCTCCTGCTCCCCCGACCGCTCGACCGCGATCTCCTCCAGCCGCGCGATCGCCCGCGACGCCGTCCGCACCTTCTCCAGCGGCTCGATCCGCCCGCCGTCCAGGTGCAGCAGCGGCTTGACCGCCAGGGCCGAGCCGAGCAGCGCCCGCGCCGCCCCGATCCGGCCGCCGCGCCGCAGGTGCTCCAGGGTGTCGACGTAGAAGAACCCGCTGGTCCGGGCCGTCCGCCGCTCGGCCGCCTCGGCCGCCTCCGCCAGGCCCTGCCCGGCCGCGATGGCCTCGGCCGCCGACAGCACCCCGTACCCGAGCGCCATCCCGACCAGCCGGCTGTCCACCACCCGCACCGGTACGGGAGCCTCGGCGGCGGCCAGCCGGGCGGCCTCGACGGTGCCGGACAGTTCCCCGGAGATGTGCACCGAGACGATCCCCTTCGCCCCGGCCTCGGCGGCCGCCCGGTAGGTGGCGGCGAAGGTCTCCGGGTTCGGCCGGGAGGTGGTCACCCGCTGCTTGCCGCGCAGCGCCTCGGCGACGTCCTTCGGGGAGATCTCGACGCCCTCGCTCAGGACCGAGTCACCGACCGCGACGCTCAGCGGGACCACCGTGATCCCGTGCCGGTCGAGGGTCTCCTGCGGCAGATAGGCCGTGGAATCGGTGACAAGCGCGAGGTCGGAGGGCATGAGCCGGAGGTTACTCCCCGCCGGTCCGGGAGGACAGCGCCCGGTCCGGGCACCGGCCGAAGGCCTCGCGCCGCCCCGTCGGCTCAGCCTGCCGAGGGCCCCGTCGAAGGCCCGGCCGAGGGCTTGCGCAGCCGCTGCGCCAGCTTGGCCAGCGGATCGGCGAGCCCGAGCAGCTCCTCGGCACTCGCACGCCCCTTCCCGTCGGTCAGCCGGGCCCGAGCCGCACTCCCGGCCGCACCGCCGGAACCGCCGGAACCCGAAGCACCCCGAGCACCCGAAGCACCCGGAGCACCCGAAGCCTGGCCGGAGGACGCACCCCCCGCGGTGTCCCAGTGCCGCAGCGCCCCCGCCTCGCTCTCGCACTCCTGGCTCAGCCGGCTCAGCTCGTCGTCCGCGAACCGCTGCATCCGGTCCTGCGCCGCCCAGCGCATGGTCTCCGCCGAGTGCGTGATCCGCTCGGCCCGCTCGCGCAGCTCGGGCAGCTTGGCGGCGATCCGCGCGGTCTCCGGCTCACGCTCCAGCATCCGCAGCTCGCCGTCGAGCTCGGCGGCGTGCTCGTCGAGCCGCTTCAGCAGGGCGAGCGACTCGCCGAGCTGGCCGTCCTGCGCGAGGCCGCTCTCCAGCACCTGCCGGGTGCCGTCGAGCGAGGTCCGCAGGCGGAGCCGGACGGAGGCGATCTGTGCGGACGGGCCGACCTTGGTGTACGTCTTCGCCTTGAGGGTGGCGGTCTCCACGGCCCGGCGGGCGTTGGCCTCGTGCTTCTCGATCTTCGCGCCGACGGCCTTGGCGGCCTTGACCGTGCCGACCACGGCCAGCACCGTCACCGCGACCCCGAAGAGCAGGACCAGGCCGATCATCACGCCGAACACGTCCATCGCGCGCCACCTTCCGCCGTCGTTCCGGCCCCCACCGGGCCCAACGCGGGCCGCAATTGCCGAGGGTTCCACGGTAGCCGCCGGAAGCCGTCCGGGGGCAGCCCGAGCGGCCCCCGCGGACGGAGATCAGGGTCAGATCCGGGATCTCCCCGAGGGTCCCCGACCGCCGCGGAAAGCCCCCGCGAGCACCCTCCGGCCCCTCCGCGCAACGCCGGGCGGGAAACCCCTCCTGCCCCCACCTCCCGCAAAAACGCCGGGCGGGCGCCCCCACAGAAGGCCCCCCCCCCCCCCCGCCCACGCAGGCACGGCAGCCCCACCCCGCCCGACGCGATCAAACACACCCGCGCCGCTCGCATATAAACAAAACC
>NZ_JBSHBN010000204.1:0-9351 GCF_053612025.1 Kitasatospora sp. NPDC054768 | reverse complement strand
CCGCCCGCCCCCGCGGCCCCCGCCCCGCTCGGGCGGCCGGTAACCCCACCCCCCCCCCACCACCCTAATAAGCGCGGGGCGGGCGCCCCAAGGGCCGCCCCCCCGACCGCTCCGCGCTCGCTGCCTCGGCAGCCACTCGCAGCCGTACTCGATCAAGCACAGCCGCGCTCGATCGAGCTCAGCCGCACTCAGCCGGTGACGATGTTCACCAGCTTCGGCGCCCGCGCGATCACCTTCCGCACCTCGGCCCCGCCGATCGCCGCGACGACCGCCGGCTCGGCCAGCGCCAGCGCCTCCAGCTCGGCGTCCGAGATGCCCGGCGCGACCTCCAGCCGCGCCTTGACCTTGCCCTTGATCTGGACCACGCAGGTCACCGTCTCGTCCACCACGTACGCCGGGTCGGCGACCGGGTAGTCGGTGTGCGCCAGCGAGTCGCCGTGGCCCAGTCGGCGCCACAGCTCCTCGGCGATGTGCGGGGCCAGCGGGGCGACCATCAGCACCAGCTGCTCGGCCACCGCCCGCGGCGTGGAGCCGCGCTTGACCAGGTAGTTGTTCAGCTCGATGGCCTTGGCGACGGCCGTGTTGAAGCGCAGCCCGGCCATGTCGCCGCGGATGCCGTCGATCGCCTTGTGCAGGGCGCGCAGCGTCGCCTCGTCGGGCGCGTCGTCGGTGACGACCAGCTCGCCGGTGGTCTCCGAGACGACGTTGCGCCACAGGCGCTGCAGGAAGCGGTACGAGCCGACGACGGCGCGGGTGTCCCACGGGCGGGAGACGTCCAGCGGGCCCATCGACATCTCGTACAGGCGCAGCGTGTCGGCCCCGTACTCGTCGGCGATGTCGTCCGGCGCGACGGCGTTCTTCAGGGACTTGCCCATCTTCCCGGCTTCGCGCTTGACCGGCTCGCCCTGCCAGAAGTACTGGCCGTCGCGCTCCTCGACCTCGGCGGCGGGCACCGGGAAGCCGCGCTCGTCGCGGTAGACGTCGGCGGTGATCATGCCCTGGTTGAACAGCTTGTGGAACGGCTCGACGGACGAGACGTGGCCCAGGTCGTGCAGCACCTTGTGCCAGAAGCGCGCGTACAGCAGGTGCAGCACGGCGTGCTCGGCGCCGCCGACGTACAGGTCGGCGCCACCGGCCGGCTTGGTCTCCGTCGGGCCCAGCCAGTACTTCTCGTTGGCCGGGTCGACGACCGCCGAGGAGTTCGACGGGTCGACGTAGCGCAGCTCGTACCAGCAGGAACCGGCCCAGTTGGGCATGGTGTTGGTCTCGCGGCGGTACTTCCGGACGCCGTCGCCCAGGTCCAGTTCGACGTTGACCCAGGCCTCGTTGCGCGACAGCGGGGTCTCCGGCGAGGAGGCGGCGTCGTACGCGTCGTAGGTGCGCGGCGAGTAGTCGTCGACCTCGGGGACCTCGACCGGCAGCATCGACTCGGGCAGCGCGTGCATGACGCCGTCCTCGTCGTAGACGATCGGGAAGGGCTCGCCCCAGTACCGCTGGCGGCTGAACAGCCAGTCGCGCAGGCGGTAGTTGACGGTGCCCTCGCCGATGCGGCGCTCGGCCAGCCAGGCGGTGACGGCGGCCTTGGCGTCGACGACGCTCAGCCCGTTCAGCGACAGGTCGCCTTCGGAGCGGGCGGAGTTGACGATGACGGAGTCGTAGGTGTCGAACGCGTCGTCCCACTCGGCGGGGTCGGAGCCGCGCCCGTCGGTCGGCTCGACGACGCAGCGCATCGGCAGCGCGAAGGCGCGGGCGAAGGCGAAGTCGCGGTGGTCGTGGGCGGGGACGGCCATGATGGCGCCGGTGCCGTAGCCCATCAGCACGTAGTCGGCGATGAACACCGGCACGGACTCGCCGCTGACCGGGTTGACGGCGTAGGCGCCGGTGAAGACGCCGGTCTTGACCTTGGCCTCGACCTGGCGCTCGACGTCCGACTTGGCGGCGGCCGTGGCGCGGTAGGCGGCGACGGCCTCGGCGGGGGTGGCGGCGCCGCCGGTCCACTCGGCGGGCACGCCCTCGGGCCAGGCGGCGGGGACGATCGAGTCGACCAGGCCGTGCTCGGGGGCCAGCACCATGTAGGTGGCGCCGAACAGGGTGTCGGGCCGGGTGGTGAAGACGGTGATCTTCCCGCCGTCGACGGCGAAGTCGACCCGGGCGCCCTCGGAGCGCCCGATCCAGTTGCGCTGCTGCAGCTTGATGGCCTCGGGCCAGTCCAGCAGGTCCAGGTCCTCGATCAGCCGGTCCGAGTACGCGGTGATGCGCATCATCCACTGGCGCAGGTTGGACTTGAACACCGGGAAGTTGCCGCGCTCGGAGCGGCCGTCCGCGGTGACCTCCTCGTTGGCCAGCACGGTGCCCAGGCCCGGGCACCAGTTGACCGGCACCTCCTTGGCGTAGGCCAGGCGGTACTCGCCCAGCACCTCGTCGCGCTCGGCGACGGACAGCTCGGCCCAGGCGCGCCCGCCCGGCAGCTCGCGCGCGCCGGACTCGAACCGGGCGACCAGTTCGGCGATCGGACGGGCCTTGCGGGCGTCCGCGTCGTACCAGGAGTTGAAGATCTGCAGGAAGATCCACTGGGTCCAGCGGTAGTACTCCGGGTCGATCGTGGAGATCGAGCGGCGCGGGTCGTGGCCCAGGCCCAGCCGGCGCAGCTGCTGGCGCATGTTGGCGATGTTGGCCTCGGTGGAGACCCGCGGGTGGGTGCCGGTCTGCACGGCGTACTGCTCGGCGGGCAGGCCGAAGGCGTCGTAGCCCAGCGTGTGCAGCACGTTGTGGCCGGTCATCCGCTGGTAGCGGGCGAAGACGTCGGTGGCGATGTAGCCCAGCGGGTGGCCGACGTGCAGGCCCGCGCCCGAGGGGTACGGGAACATGTCCATGATGAAGCTGTGCGGCTTCGCGGTGACGTCGCCGGCCGCCGGGTCGGCCAGCGCACCGGTGGGGTTGGGGGCGTGGAAGGTGCCCTCCTTCTCCCAGATGTCCTGCCAGCGGGACTCGATCTCGGCCGCCAGCGCGGCGCTGTACCGGAACGGCTCGGTCACGGTCTCGGCCGCGCCGGACGCAGGGGTCGTCTCGCTCATGGTCCTTCAAGCTCCATCGATGTCGGTTGGCGAACCGCACAGGCGGCCGGCCCGTGTACCCGGCCCGGGACGGGGTCGGGGGCGGAAAACAAAAAATCCCCTCGCAGGAGGGGACGCCACGCCGACTCCGGCACCGCCCGAGGGCTCAGCCGGTCCTGGTCAGCGCGGCCGGCTAAGGAGCAGGCGCACGGTTCGCATGGGCTCAGGGTACCGCAAGCGGGTCGGCGGGCTGCGGGGTGCACATGCCTGCGTGCGGGGCCGCACGCAGGCATGCGGGGCCGCACGGGACGGGACGGCGCGCGGGGCCGTACGGGACCGGCGCGCGGGGCCGTACGGGACGGGGCCGGAGAGCGGATCCAGGCCCGGACCGCGCCGGACCGCGCCGGGCCGCGCCGGGCCGGAGATCCGGAGGGCCCTACCGCGCCGCCGCCCGCCCCGCCGCGTCGAACTCCCGCAGCGCCTTCGCCAGCCGCTCGGACTGCATCCCGGCCGCGAGCGAGCGCGCCAGCGCGGCGGTGCGGGCCGCCTCCCGCTGGTCGCCGAGCCTGCGGTGGGCCTCGGCGAGGCGCACCATGAGCAGCGCCTTGGAGCGGGCCCGTCCCGGCCCGAGCCCGGCCACGGCCTCGGCGAGCAGCACCTTCGCCATCCGGTACCCGCCGAGCGCCAGCCGTCCCTCCCCCACCATCCCGGCGACGCCGGCCCGGGTCTCCTCGGCGCCGGGCAGGCCGTCCAGTTCGGCGAAGGCCCTGGCGGCGGCGGCCTCGGCCAGCTCGGCCTCGCCCCGGCGGCCGTACGCGCGGGCGAGCCGGCCGTACTGGCGGGCCCGGGCGGTGGCGCCGAGCGCGGCTCCGTGGGTGTCCAGGGCGGTCGCGAGCGCGGAGACGGCGTCCAGTCCGCGCCCGCCGGGGCCCTGGGTGGCGAGGACGGCCAGTGCGCCGAGCACCGCGACCCCGAGCCGGGGGTCGCCGCCGACGTGGGCGGCGCGCAGCGCGGCGACGAAGGCGCGCTGCGCGGCCGCGTCGTGGCCGAGGTCGTACGCGGCCCAGCCGGCCAGCCGGGCGAGCCTGCTGGCCGTGCCGTACAGCTCGCGGCCGAGCCGTTCGTCGTACGCGCCGAGTTCCAGCAGCTTGGCCAGCATGGCGAGTTCGGCCCGGACGGGGCCGAGGACGAGGCCGCCGCCGCAGGCCCGTTCGAGCTTCTGCTTGCTGCGGTAGGACAGGCCGAGCTCGCCGACCAGCCCGGGTTCGACGCGCAGCGCGCCCTCGCCGCCGCCGACGGGCGGTGGCGGGGAGTCGAGGCGGGCGGCGGCCTGGTCGAGGTCGGCGCTGCGGAACAGGTCGGTGAGGCGGACCGGTCCGGCGTCGGTGGCGGCCTCGCGCAGCGCGGTCTGGGCGGTGTCGGCGGTCCACGGGTCGGTGAGCAGCCGGGGCGAGAGGATCTTGGCGCCGCGGTGGCCGCCCATCCGGCCCCAGAGCTGCTCGTAGGTGACGGCGATGCCGAGGGTCCGGCTGAGCACCTCGCAGACGGCCTGGTCGTGCGGGCTGCGCGGCACCATGCCGCGGTCGCGCCACTTGTACGGGGCGGTGGAGCTGATGGCGAGGCCCGGTGGCAGGGCGAGGCTCACCTCGCGGGCGAGCCGTTCCGGACTCCATCCGAGCTGGTGGAGTATCCGGGCCAGTTCCTCGTTCCGCCTTCGCTCCAGATCGGCCATGGCACGACGGTAGCGGGATTCCGGCCGCCGCGACCGGTGGCGCGGGCAGAACGGCGAAGAGCCGCCTCCCGTTTCCGGGAGGCGGCTCTCGACTGCTGTGGAGCTATGGGGAATTGAACCCCAGACCTCTTGCATGCCATGCAAGCGCTCTACCAACTGAGCTATAGCCCCTTGACCTGCGATGTCACCGTGGTTCCCGGTTGTTTCCGGCCGTTTCCCTCGGCGACATCGACTACTTTACACGGTCCTGGGCGTGCTCCTGAAATCCGTTTCCCGAGGCCCGCACCACGCGCCCCGGGAGCCCCGTCCGCGGAGCCCGGGGAGTCCTTCTTCCGCGCCCCGGGCGTGCGCCTCCCGCCCGGGGCGCACGGCAACCGCGTACGCGCCCCGCTGACGTGCCGACCTCCGCCCGCCGCCCGCACCCGACCGCTGCCGTCCGCCCGCACCCGGCTGCCGCGCCGCCGACCGCACCCCACCGCCCTACCGCCGACCGCACCCCCGCTACCGCGCCGCCCGCCGGCCGCGCACCGCGAAGCCCGCGGCCACCAGCACCGCCGCGGCGTCGACCAGCAGCGTGGTCCGCAACGCCGCCCCCGACTCGGCGGCCGGCGCCGGCAGGTCGACCTGGCCGAGGAACACCGAGCCCAGCACCGCGACGCCGATCACCTGGCCGAGCTGGATGACCGTCACCATCACCCCGCTGGCGTCGGCCGCGTCCTCGGGCGCCACCCCCGCGAGCGCCCGGGCGACCAGCGGCGCGTACGCGCAGCCGGCGGCCAGGCCGAGCGCGGCCATCTCCACCAGCGGCCCGGCGCCGATCTCCGCCCCGCCGCCGAGCAGCAGCCCGAGCAGCAGGTAGCCGCCGCCGAGCAGCACCCCGGCGAGCGCCGGCAGGATCCGGTGCAGCCGGCCGGGCAGCCGGTGCCAGTGCATGCTGGACACGCCGAAGCCGACGGCGACGGGCGCCGAGCAGAGCCCGGCCCTCAACGCGGTGTGGCCGAGCCCGGCCTGCTGGTGCAGGGCGAAGGCGAACATGAAGCCCGCGAAGGCCGCCATGATCGCGAACAGTCCGGCGGCCGCGGGGCGCAGCCCCGGCGCGCCCAGCACCCGCCCGGAGATCAGCGGCTGTCCGCCGCGCCGGGCGATCCGGCGCTCGACGGCCACGAACAGGCCGAACAGCAGCACACCGGCCGCGATCATCGCCCAGCCCCAGACGGGCCAGCCCAGCTCGTGGCCGAGGACGAGCGGGACCACCAGCAGGCCGAGGGCCGCGCCGAGCACCACCAGGCCGGGGAGGTCGAAGCCCCGGGTGGCGTCGCCGGGCAGCCGGGGCAGCAGCCGGGCGCCGGCCGCGAGCAGCACCACGCCGATCGGCACGTTGACCAGGAACACCGGCCGCCAGCCGCTGCCGAACAGGTCGGCGCTGACCAGGACGCCGCCGAGCACCTGGCCGAGCGCCATGCCGCCGGCCAGCACCGCCGCGTAGAGGCCGAGCGCCCGGACCCGGGCGGCGCCGGTGAAGGTGCGCTGCACCAGGCTCATCACCTGGGGCACCATCAGGGCCGAGCCGGCCCCCTGGAGCAGCCGGAAGGCGATCAGCCAGCCGGTGGCCGGGGCGAGGCCGCAGGCCAGCGAGGCGGCGGTGAAGGCGGCCAGGCCGAGCTGGAAGAGCCGGCTGTAGCCGTACCGGGCGCCGAGCCGGGCGCCGGTGATGAGCAGGACGGCGTAGGCGATGGTGTAGCCGGCGATGACCAGCTGGAGGGCGGCTCCGGAGGCGCCCAGGTCGGTTCTGATGGTGGGGACCGCGACGTTGACGATGGAGACGTCGAGCACGGCCATGAACTGCCCGCACAGGACGAGTGCGAGGAGCAGCCCGGGCCGTACCGCCGGGGCGCCGGTGGTGCCTGCGGCCGCGCGGGGCCGGATCTGAAGGTCCGTCATGGCAGTCAGCCTGGCCCCGTACCGGTACTGGTGGTTAGAGCCTGCCGATCCTGGTACCGGCAGCACCTGTATCGGCGGCCCGGGCTGCGGCACCATGGGGCCATGACCGTCCTGGAGGAACTGCCCGCCGCGGCCGGCGGGCGCGACCGCCGCCGCACCGAACTGGCCCGCTTCCTGAAGGCCTGCCGGGCGCGGGTCACCCCCGAGGACGTGGGGCTGCCGCCGGGGCTGCGCCGCCGTACGCCGGGGCTGCGGCGCGAGGAGGTCGCGCAGCTCGCCGGGGTCGGGGTCACCTGGTACACGTGGCTCGAACAGGGCAGGCCGATCAACGCGAGCGAGCAGGTGCTGCTGGCGGTGGCCCGGGCGCTGCGGCTGGACGGCACCGAGCACGAGCACCTGTTCCGACTGGCCGGGGTGTCCGCCTCGGCGCGGGCGCTGCCGTCGGTGCCGGAGCTGTCGCCGTCGATCCAGGTGATCCTGGACTCGCTGGCCCCGCTGCCGGCGGCGGTCTCCAACACCCGGTTCGACGTGCTGGGCTTCAACGGCCCGTACCGCGCGATGTTCGGCACCGACCGGATGCGCCCGTCGCGCGGGGTGGTGTTCAACAGCCTCTGGTGCATGCTGACCGCCCCGCCGTGCTGCAACCCGTGCGAGAACCGGGAGGAGACCCTGCCGCGGATGGTGGCGGTGCTGCGCTCGGCGTACGGCAAGCACGTGGGCGAGCCGGCCTGGGAGGCGCACGTGCAGCGGATGTCGGCGCGCAGCGAGCTGTTCCGGGAGCTGTGGGACCGCCAGGAGGTCGCGCCGCCGGAGGCCTGGCTGCGGGTGTTCCGCCACCCGGAGGTCGGGGTGCTGCGGCTGAACGCCACCTATCTGACGATGCCGGGCGTGCCCGAGTGCTACATCGTGGTGTACCTGCCGGCCGGCCCGGAGGACCGGGAGCGGGTGGAGCGGCTCGACTCGCTGCCGCCGGGCGGCTGGAGCCACACCTGCGAGGCCTGAGGCCGGCCGGGCCCGGAACGCCGGAAGGCCGCCACCCCTTGGGTGACGGCCTTCCGAACTGCTGTGGAGCTATGGGGAATTGAACCCCAGACCTCTTGCATGCCATGCAAGCGCTCTACCAACTGAGCTATAGCCCCGCGACACGGGCGACCCTGGCTGACCACGACCGCCGATGCGGAGTGGAGCTATGGGGAATTGAACCCCAGACCTCTTGCATGCCATGCAAGCGCTCTACCAACTGAGCTATAGCCCCGCACTCACCGGATCTCCCGCTTCCCTTCCGGGCCGCGTTCCTTCCCTGCGAACGAGGAAGACTCTAGCTGGTCAGGGCCGGAACTGCGAAATCCGCTGCCTCCGGACCCCGGCCGAGGGCCCCGAGAGGCCCCCGGCCCCCGGTGCCGCCCGCACCGGTACCGCTCAGGTGTCGTCGCCGATGACCGGCTGCGGGAGCGTGCCCGCGTTGTGCTCCAGCAGGCGCCAGCCGCGCGTGCCCAGGCCGAGCACCGACCAGCAGCAGTTGGACAGTCCACCGAAGCGCTCCCACCGGGAGGGCTCCAGTTCGAGCAGCCGCCCGAGCATGGTGCGGATCGTCCCGCCGTGGCTGACCACGACCAGCGTGCCGTTCTCCGGGAGTTTGCCGACGGCCTCCAGGACCACCGGCACCGAGCGGTCGGCGACCTCGGTGGCCAGCTCGCCGCCGCCCCCGCGCCGCACCGGCTCGCCGGCCGCCCAGGCCTCGTACTCCTCCGGGAAGCGCTCGCGGATCTCGGCGTTGGTCAGGCCCTGCCAGGAGCCCGCGAAGGTCTCCCGCAGGCCCTCGTGGTGCTGCACGTCCAGCCCGGTGACCTCGGCCAGCTCCGCGGCGGTGCGCCGGGCCCGCTTGAGGTCCGAGGAGATCAGCAGGTCGGGACGGAGCCCGGAGAGCAGCCGGGCCGCCCGCTGGGCCTGCAGGACGCCCTGGCCGGTCAGCTCGATGTCCGTGGTGCCCTGGAAACGCGATTCGAGGTTCCAGGAGGTCTGGCCGTGCCGCCAGAAGACGATGCGCGGGCCCCGCGCGCCGCGGCTCAGTGCAGATCCTCGGGCTTGCCGAAGTCGTCGGCGGGCGCGACGGCGTTGCCGGCCTCGTCGGTGTGGGCGTCCGGGCGGTTGCGCGAGGCCACGGCGTCCTCGGGCAGCGGCAGCTCGGGGCAGTCCTTCCAGAGGCGGTCCAGCGAGTAGAAGGAGCGCTCCTCGGAGTGCTGGACGTGCACGACGATGTCCAGGTAGTCGAGCAGGATCCAGCGGCCCTCGCGCTCGCCCTCGCGGCGCACCGGCTTGATGTCCAGCTGCTCGCGCAGCTGGTCCTCGATCTCCTCGGCGATCGAGCGGACCTGGCGGTCGTTGTTCGCGGAGGCGATCAGGAAGGCGTCGGTGATCGACAGCACCTCGCTGACGTCGAAGGCGATGATGTTGTGCGCGAGCTTGTCGGCCGCCGCCTGCGCGGCGACGGTGATGAGCTGCTGGCTGTGGTCGGTGACGGTCACGGTGTTCTTCCGGCTCGGCGGCTTGGGGTGCCCCGGCGCACGGCCGGGGTCGCCTTCCAGGATCTCACGCCGCCCGGGCGGGCCCGGAACCGTTTTCCGG
>NZ_JBSHBN010000203.1:0-15443 GCF_053612025.1 Kitasatospora sp. NPDC054768 | reverse complement strand
GTACCGTGGTCCGGGAAGAACGGACCGGGTGCGGGCGCCCGCCGCTTGGTCGTGACAGCAGAGCGAATGTGAGAAGAGGGACTGTGAGCGTCAACCTCAACGAGAAGCCCGAGATCGACTTCCCGATCGGCGACGCCCCGACGGAGCTGCAGATCCGCGACATCGTCGTCGGTGAGGGCGAGGAGGCCAAGCGGGGCCAGAACGTCAGCGTCCGCTACGTCGGTGTGACCTTCGAGACCGGCGAGGAGTTCGACGCGAGCTGGAACCGGAGCCCCAACGAGTTCCGCTTCCCGCTGGGCGGCGGCCGCGTCATCAAGGGCTGGGACCAGGGCGTCGTCGGCATGAAGGTCGGCGGCCGCCGCGAGCTGACCATCCCGGCGCGCCTGGCGTACGGCAACCAGTCGCCGACGCCGCTCATCCCGGCCGGCTCGACCCTGATCTTCGTGGTCGACCTGCTGGCCGTCTGAGCCTGCCGTGCCCGTGGGCCGGACCCCTCCGGGGGCCCGGCCCACGGGCATGTCCGGGGGTGTTCGGGGATGCCGCTTTTGCGGTGCGTACCGCTACCGGTACGGTCGGTCCCGCCGGGTGGTGATCGCCCGGTTGGCGCACCCCGCGCTCGGCGCGGCACACCGGAAGGGTCAGCGATGGCGATCGCGAAGGCAGAGCGGCTGATGAATCTCGCCCTGTGCCTGATGAACACCCGACGTCCGCTCTCCAAGAAGGAGCTGCGGGAGTCCATCGAGGCGTACCGCGAGGCCTGGCAGAACGGCAGCGAGGACGCCTTCAACCGGATGTTCGAGCGGGACAAGGACGACCTGCGCGAGCTCGGCCTGGTGATCGACGTCGACGAGAGCACCCTGGACGGCGAGCTCGGCTACCTGGCCCGCGCCGACCGCAACCGGCTGCCCGAGATCGCCCTCGACGCCGAGGAGGCGGCCGCGCTGACCCTGGCCGCCCGGGTCTGGCAGCAGGCCAAGATGTCCGGTGCGGCCAGCGGCGCCCTGCAGAAGCTGCGGGCGGCCGGGGTGCCGTTCGCCGAGGCCGAGGGCCGCACCGCCCTGGAGCCGCGCATCCCCGCCCGGGAGGCCGCGTTCGAGCCGCTGCTCACCGCCGCCCGGGACCGCCGTCCGGTCGCCTTCGAGTACCGCAAGGCCGGCGCCGCCGCCGCCGAGCAGCGCAGCGTCGAGCCGTGGGCGCTGGAGTGCTGGCGCGGGCACTGGTACCTGGCCGGGTACGACCGCGACCGCGGCGACGCCCGGGTGTTCCGGCTCAGCCGGATCACCGGCAAGGTGAAGGCGAGGTCCGGGGCGTTCCTCGGCACCGTGCCCGAGCACGTGGACGTCCGGGCCACCGTGGCGAAGTTCGCGGGGGAGGGGGCCACCGCCACCGCGACCGTCCGGGTCCGCCGGGGTGCCGGCTTCCCGCTGCGCACCAAGGCGCTGGGCAGCACCCGGGTGGACGAGGCCTGGGACGAGCTGGAGATCCCGTACGGCAACGGGCTGGGCGCGGACCTGGCCGAGTTCGGGCCGGACGTGCTGGTGCTCGGGCCGGAGGAGCTGCGGGCGGATGTGGTCGACCGGCTGCGGGCGGTCGCGGATATCGAGGGAGAGCGTCCGTGAGTAATGCCATCGACCAGACGCGACGGATGCTGTCGCTGGTCACCTACCTGCGCGAGCGGCCCGGGGCCGAGGTCGCCGAGGTGGCCCGGGCGTTCGGGATCAGCGAGCGCGAGCTGATCGCGGACCTCAACGTGCTGCCGATGTGCGGCACCAGCTTCCGCGGCGGCGACCTGCTCGACATCGACACCGACGGCGAGCGGATCTGGTGGCACAACGTCGACGACGTGGCCCAGCCGCTGCGGCTGGCCGCCGACGAGGCGACCGCGCTGCTGGTGGCCGCCCGCGCGGTGGCCGGGCTGCCGGGCCTGCGGGCCGGGGACCGGGAGGCGCTCACCCGGGCCGTCGCCAAGATCGAGAACGCGGCCGGGGAGAGTGCCGAGGGCAGCGCCCGGGTCGGCGTGACCTTCGAGGCGGAGAGCCACGTGTTCGCCGACATCGACCGCGCGCTCAGCGAGGGCCGCCGGCTCTGGCTGCGCTACTACTCGCACGGGCGCGGCGGGATGACCGAGCGCGAGGTGGACCCGATCCGGCTGCTCACCGAGGGCCACACCTACCTCGAGGCCTGGTGCCGCACCTCCGAGGACCACCGGATGTTCCGGCTCGACCGGGTCGCCGAGATCCGCGTCCTGGACGTCCCGGCCGACCCGCCCCGGCGCGAGCCGCGCGACCTGAGCGGCGGGCTGGTCAACCCGGCGGCGGACGACCCCGAGGTGGTCGTCGAGGTCTCCTCCGGGGGGCGCTGGGTGGCCGAGTACTACACCCACGACCGGGCCGAGGAACTGCCCGACGGCGGGCTGCGGATCACCCTGCGCAGCGCCGACCCCTCCCAGCTGCGCCCGCTGGCGCTGCGGCTGGGCCGGGACGGCCGGATCGTCTCGCCGCCCGACCTGGCCGAGCAGGCGCGCTCGGCCGCGCGGGAGGCGCTGGCCGCCTACGGGGAGGGGCGGGCCTGAGCGGTGGAACCCGGGACCAGATTCAAGGTGTACTGCTCCGAGTGCCGGGAGAAGGTGGAGCTCCCGGCCGAGGACTTCCGCCTGACCCTCGGTCGCACCCCGGCCCAGGCGCACTACAGCTTCGGCTGCCCGCGGTGCGGTGCGGCGGTGCGCAAGCCGGCCGGGGAGAAGATCGTCGAGGCGCTCACCGGGGCCGGGGTGCGCACCATGCGGCTCGTCCCGGCGGAGGGGTGACCCCCGTATAGGGTGGGCGCATGTCCTGGATGCTCGTCGCCGCCGTCCTGCTCGCCACCGCGGGCCTGCTGGTCCTCGGGGTCCTCGCGATCCGGCTCTGGCTGGACGTGCGGGCGCTGGCCAAGGGCGTGGACCGGGCCTCGCGGGCGCTGGCCGCGGCGGCCGAGGACCTGGCGGACGCGATGCCGGCGGCGAACGCCCCGGCGGCGGAGCGGGTCCCGGCCGCTTAGCACGGCGCGGCTCCGGGTGGTACGGGGGCTGCTGCGCGCGGGTGGGGGCGGGTTACGCTCTCAGTTGGCTCCTGAACCGCGTACCGGGGGCCGCTGTCCTGTTCGGGCGGCCGTCGTCGTGGCATCATCCGCAGCGGTTACCATCCGTAGCGGACGGCCCGTCGGGCCGCCATGACTGAAGGTGGTCGCGCATGCGCATCTCGCCGACCGCGATCGTGGTGATCGTGGTTCTCGCCATCCTGCTGTTCGGAGCCAAGCGGCTGCCCGACCTGGCGCGCTCGCTGGGCAAGTCGATGCGGATCCTGAAGAGCGAGGCCCAGGCGATGCGTTCGGACGGCCGGTCCGAGCAGCCGGCCCCGCCCGCTCGGGCAGCGGCCCCGGTCGACGGTGCCGCGGGCCGGACCATCCAGTCCGCTCCGGGTGCTTCGGCCACGGCCCGTCCGGTGAACGAGCCCGCCGCCGGGGCCTCCGCGCCCGACGGCGACCGCCCGCACTGAGCGCGGCGCACGTGAGGCAGCCGACGCGCGCCGCGCGCACGACGTGCGGGAGGCGCGCGACCACGGAGGCCCGTCGACCGGCGGGCCCCGACGCACGAGTTGAGGACCGGGGTTGAGCAAGCTCTCCAAGGCGCCGAAGGCGTCAAAGGATCCTGAGGGGCGGATGGCCCTCGCCGACCACCTGCGGGAACTGCGCAACCGCGTGGTCAAGTCGGTCCTGGCGATCGTGCTGTTCGCGATCGTCGCGGCGATCTACCACAAGCAGATCGAGCACTTCCTGCTCCAGCCGCTGCCGCAGTGCAACACCAAGGTCGACGCGGACCAGTACCACGGGCGCTGCGCCCAGGTGTCCAACATCGGCCTCACCGCCGGTTTCAACTGGATGCTGAAGGTCGCGCTGACCGCGGGCGTGGTGGCGGCCGTCCCGGTCTGGCTGTACCAGGTGTGGGCCTTCGTGGCGCCCGGCCTGCACAGGAACGAGAAGAAGTACGCGGTCATCTTCATGGCGTGCGGCGCCCCGCTGTTCCTGGCGGGTGTGGCGGCCGCGATCATGGTCATGCCGACCATGGTCGAGATGCTGATCTCGTTCACTCCGAGCGACACCACGCCGATCCTGCCGCCCGAGGACTACTTCGACATCGCCACCCGGATGGTGCTGGTCTTCGGCCTCGCCTTCGAGTTTCCGCTGCTGCTGGTGATGCTCAACCTGGTGGGCATCGTGACCGGTAAGCGGCTGCTCAGCTGGTGGCGCGGGATGGTCATGGCGATCACCGTGTTCGCCGCGTTCGCCACTCCGGGCGCCGACCCGTTCAGCATGCTGCTGCTGTCGATGCCGATCTGGGCGCTGTACTTCATCGCGGTGGGGATCGCGCTCTTCAACGACAAGCGCAAGGCGCGTCGCAACCCGGACGCCGGGCTGGACGACGAGGAGGCCTCGCACGTGGACCTCTCGGTGCAGCCGGTGGCCGGTGCGGAGTCCGTCCAGGCCTCGGCGACCCCGGCGGCCGGTGTGTCGGTGCCGGCGTCCCGTCGCGAGGAGATGGACGACATCACCTGAGCCGGTAGGGCTTGAGGGAGCCCCGGTCCGCCGTTCTGCCGAGCGGTGGGCCGGGGCTTCCCGCCGTTCCGGCCTTTCCGCTGGTGGGGGTGGTCCCGGGTTTCGGTGGGGCGGTCTTGGCAGGTCGCATGGCATGTGACATATTACTGCCGTGCTGAAGACCGAGAGACCTCCCCTGGACGTCGTCGTGGTCGGCGCCGGTGTGGTCGGCGCCGCCTGCGCCTACTACGCCGCCCGCGCCGGGCTCGCCGTCGCCGTCGTGGACCGCGGCCCGGTGGCCGGTGGCACCACCGGTGCGGGCGAGGGCAACCTGCTGGTCTCCGACAAGGAGCCCGGCCCCGAACTCGACCTCGCCCTGCTCAGCACCCGGCTCTGGCGCGAACTCGCCGAGCGGCTCGGCCCCGCGATCGAGTACGAGCCCAAGGGCGGCGTGGTGGTCGCCTCCACCGCCGCCGGGCAGGACGCGCTGCGGGCCTTCGCCGCCGGGCAGCGGACCGTCGGGGTCGAGGCCGAGGAGGTGCCCGGCGAGCGGCTGCGCGAGCTGGAGCCGCACCTGGCCGAGGGCCTGGCCGGCGGCTTCCACTACCCGCAGGACGCCCAGGTCCAGCCCGCCCTGGCCGCCGCCCACCTGCTGCGCGAGGCCCGCCGGATGGGCGCCGAGCTGATCACCGGGGAGAGCGTCACCGCCGTCGACCGCGGCCCGGACGGCGCCGTGCGCGGCGTGCGGACCGACCGGCGGAGCCTGGCCGCCGCCGCCGTGGTGAACGCGGCCGGCACCTGGGGCGGCGAGATCGCCGCGCTGGCCGGAGTGCACCTGCCGGTGCTGCCCCGGCGCGGCTTCGTGCTGGTCACCGAGCCGCTGCCGCGGGTCGTGCGGCACAAGGTCTACGCCGCCGACTACGTGGCCAACGTGGCCAGCGGATCGGCCGGGCTGGAGACCTCCGCCGTGATCGAGGGCACCCCGGGCGGGCCGGTGCTGATCGGTGCCAGCCGGGAGCGGGTCGGCTTCGACCGCACGCTCTCCCAGGAGGTGCTGAGCCGGCTCGCCGCCCAGGCCGCCGCGCTGTTCCCGGTGCTCGCCGACGTCACCGTGATGCGCACCTACCGGGGCTTCCGCCCGTACCTGCCGGACCACCTGCCGGCCATCGGCGCCGACCCCCGGGTGCCCGGGCTCTACCACGCCTGCGGGCACGAGGGGGCCGGCATCGGGCTGGCCCCGGCGACCGGGCTGCTGATCAGCGAGCAGCTCACCGGCAAGCGGCCGGAGCTGGACCTCGCACCGTTCCGGGCGGACCGCTTCCCGGCCGGGTGAGCGCCGGCCCGCCATCGCCACACATGAGATTCCGTCCAGGATTGGAGAAGCCGCCGATGCGCCGCCGCACCCCCGCCGGGCTGGTCCAGGCCGAGCCCGGGCCCGCCCACCACATCGAGTTCGACGGGCGGCCCGTCCCCGCGCTGCCCGGGCAGTCGATCGCCGCCGCGCTCTGGGCCGACGGCGTGCTCGCCTGGCGCACCACCCGGGTCGGCGGCGAACCGCGCGGGGCGTTCTGCGGGATCGGCGCCTGCTTCGACTGCCTGGCCACCGTGGACGGCCGCCCCAACCAGCGCACCTGCCTGCTCCCCGCGGAGCCCGGCACCACCGTCACCACCCAGGAGGGCCACGGCCGTGCCGACCTCGCCGTCTGACGCCCACGACAGCCAGCCGTACGACCTCGTGGTGGTCGGCGCCGGCCCGGCCGGGCTGGCCGCCGCCGTCACCGCCGCCGACCTCGGGCTGCGCTGCGCCCTGCTGGACGGCGGGCGGAGCACCGGCGGGCAGTACTACCGCCACCCGGCGCCCGGCCTGGGCGCGGCGCGGCCGGACCGGCTGCACCACCACTGGTCCGCCTACACCGGCCGGGCCGACCGGCTCGACGCGCACGAGCGCGCCGGGCGGGCCGCCTTCCTGGCCGGGCACCAGGTCTGGGCCCTGGAGCGCACCGGGGACGGCTTCGCGGTGCACGTCACCCGCGGGCCGGAGAGCACCGACCGGGCCACCGTCCGGTCCCGATCGGTGCTGCTCGCCACCGGCGCGTACGAGCGGCAGCTGCCGTTCCCCGGCTGGACCCTGCCCGGGGTCGTCACCGCGGGCGGCGCCCAGGCCATGCTCAAGGCCGGGCTGGTGCTGCCCGGGAAGCGGATCGTGGTGGCCGGCAGCGGCCCGCTGCTGCTCGCGGCCGCCTCCTCGCTGGTCACCGCCGGGGCCGAGGTGCCCGCCGTGGTCGAGGCGACCGCCTACCTCGGGTACGCGCGGCACCCCGGCGTGCTGGCGGGCGTGCCCGGCAAGCTGGTCGAGGGCGCCGGGCACGGCGGGGCGCTGCTGCGCCACGGCGTGCGGCTGCGCCCGCGCAGCGCGGTGGTCGAGGCGCACGGGACGGACCGGGTCACCGGCGTCACGGTGGCCCGGCTGGACGCCGACTGGCGGCCGGTGCCCGGCACCGGGCGGCGGATCGACTGCGACGCGCTCGCCGTCGGCCACGGCCTGCTGCCGCAGATCGACCTGGCCACCGAGCTGGGTGCGCGGACCGTGACCGGGCCGGACGGCGCGGTCGCGCTGGAGGTCGACGCCCGGCTGCGCACCAGCGTGCCCGGCCTCTGGTCCGCGGGGGAGACCAATGGCGTCGGCGGCGCGGACCTCGCGCTCGCCGAGGGCGAGCTGGCCGCGTACGCGGTGGCCGGGGAGCGACCCGCGGCCGCGCTGATGCGCCGCCGCTCGCGGCTGCGGGCCTTCGCCGACCTGATGGCCGCCGCCCACCGGCCGGGCCCCGGCTGGACCGGCTGGCTGCGTCCGGACACCGACGTCTGCCGGTGCGAGGAGGTGCCGGTCGAGGCGATCCGGGAGGCCGTCGAGGAACTGGGCGCGGGCGATCCGCGCACCGTCAAGCTGCTCACCCGGGCCGGGATGGGCTGGTGCCAGGGCCGGATGTGCGGTCCGGCCGTGGCCTGCCTGGCCGGTTCGGGTGAGCCCGGGCCCGACCGCCGCCCGCTGGGCTGCCCGGTGCCGCTCTCCCAGCTGGCGGCGGGGCCCACCCCGGAGTCGTAACGGGCCCGCCGTCGAACGGCGGGCCGGGGACCTTGTCTCCGGCCCGTCCGCTCTTGTAAAATGTCACACCTCATCAAGGAGCTCATGTGTCCATCACCCAGCACGACACCAACCGTCCCTGGCGCGGCATCATGGTCGCCACCACGCTCCCGCTGCGCCCGGACCACTCCGTCGACTACGACGCCTACGCCGAGCACGTCCGCTGGCTGATCGACTCCGGCTGCGAGGGCGTCGTCCCCAACGGCTCGCTGGGCGAGTACCAGACGCTCACCGCCGAGGAGCGCGCCAAGGTCGTCGAGGTCGCCGTCGAGGCGGCCGGCGACGGCTCCCGGGTCATGCCCGGCGTCGCCGCCTACGGCAGCGCCGAGTCCCGCCGCTGGGCCGAGCAGGCCGCCGAGGCCGGCGCCGGCTCCGTCCTGCTGCTGCCGCCGAACGCCTTCCGGGCCGACCACGCCTCGGTGCGCGCCCACTACGCCGAGGTCGCCAAGGCCGGCCTGCCGATCGTGGCGTACAACAACCCGATCGACACCAAGGTCGACCTGGTCCCCCCGCTGCTCGCCCAGCTGCACGCCGAGGGCTCGATCGTCGCGGTCAAGGAGTTCAGCGGCGACGTCCGCCGGGCGTACGAGATCGCCGAGCTGGCCCCCGGGCTGGACCTGCTGATCGGCGCCGACGACGTGCTGCTGGAGCTGGCGCTCGCCGGAGCGGTCGGCTGGATCGCCGGCTACCCGAACGCCCTGCCGGCCGCCTCGGTGGCGCTCTACGACGCCGCCGTCTCCAAGGACCTGGAGAGCGCGCTGCCGCTCTACAAGTCGCTGCACTCGCTGCTGCGCTGGGACTCCAAGACCGAGTTCGTCCAGGCCATCAAGCTCTCCATGGACATCGCCGGGCGCCCCGGCGGCCCGGTGCGCGCCCCGCGCCAGCCGCTCGTCCCGGAGATCGAGACGGCCGTCCGCGCGGCCACCGAGAAGGCGCTGGCCGACGGCCTGGTCTGACACCGGCGCGAACCCGGGCCTCCGGGCCGGCTGCGGCGGCAGTCGGCCCGGCCCACCCCCCACCATCCGAACCTGTACGGGAGTTGTGACCCATGCGCAGCCGTCACGTGTTCCACGCCGTCGACTCGCACACCGAGGGCATGCCGACCCGGGTGATCACCGGCGGCTTCGGCGTCATCCCCGGCGCCACCATGGCCGAGCGCCGGGTGCACTTCCAGGAGCACCTGGACCACTTCCGCACCCTGCTGATGTACGAGCCGCGCGGCCACGCCGCGATGAGCGGCGCGATCCTCCAGCCGCCGACCCGGCCGGACGCCGACTTCGGCGTGCTCTACATCGAGGTCTCCGGACTGCTGCCGATGTGCGGGCACGGCACCATCGGGGTCGCCACCGTGCTGGTCGAGACCGGGATGGTCCCCGTGGTCGAGCCGGTCACCACCGTACGGCTGGACACCCCGGCCGGACTCGTGGTCGCCGAGGTGCACGTCGAGGACGGCGCCGCCAAGGCGGTGACCATCCGCAACGTGCCCTCCTACTCGGTCGCCCTGGACCGCAAGATCGAGGTGCCCGGCTACGGCACGGTGACCTACGACCTCGCGTACGGCGGCAACTTCTACGCCATCCTGCCGCTCGCCGAGTTCGGGCTGCCCTTCGAGCGTGAGCGCAAGCAGGAGATCCTGGACGCCGGCCTGGCGATGATGGACGCGATCAACGCGAGCCCGGACCGGCCGGTGCACCCGGAGAACCCGTCCATCCACAGCTGCCACCACGTCCAGCTGCTCGCCCCCGGCTCCACCGCCGAGCACTCCCGGCACGCGATGGCCATCCACCCCGGCTGGTTCGACCGCTCGCCCTGCGGCACCGGCACCTCGGCGCGGATGGCCCAGCTGCACGCGCGCGGCGAACTGCCCCTCGGGCGGGACTTCCGCAACGACTCCTTCATCGGGACCACCTTCACCGGGCGGCTGGTCGAGGAGACCGAGGTGGCCGGGCGGCCCGCGGTGGTGCCCACCGTCACCGGGCGGGCCTGGGTCACCGGCACCGCCCAGTACTTCCTCGACCCGAGCGACCCGTTCCCGGCGGGCTTCCTGCTCTGACCCCTCCTCCCTCCTTCGTTCCCCGTACCTCCCTCGAAGGGCTGCTGGCTGTGACCATCACCTCGTACAACCCCGCCGACCCCGCCGACCTCGTGGTCGCCGTCGAGGAGCCCGGCGCCGAGGCCGTGCGGGCCGCCGTCGGGCGGGCCCGGGCGGCGCAGGGCGACTGGCTCGCCGCCGGAGCGGGCGCCCGGTCGGCGGCGCTCGGCCGGATCGCGGACGCCGTGGAGGCGCACGCCCACGAGCTGGCCGCGCTGATCGTGCGCGAGGTCGGCAAGCCGCTGGCCGAGGCGCTCGGCGAGGTCGCCCGCACGGCGGCGATCTGGCGCTACTACGCGCAGGCGCCGTACGCGCCCTCCGGGGCGGTGCACGAGACCGCCGCCGGCCCCGGGCTGCTGCTCACCCGGCGCCGCCCCTACGGGGTCGCCGGGCTGATCGCGCCGTGGAACTTCCCGCTGGCGATCCCGACCTGGAAGGCCGCGCCGGCCCTCGCCGTCGGCAACGCGGTGGTGCTGAAGCCGGCGCCCGAGGCGACGGCCTGCGCGCTGCGGCTGGCCGAGCTGGCCGGGCTGCCCGAGGACGTGTTCACGGTGCTGCCCGGCGGGGCCGAGGAGGGCGCGGCGCTGGTGGAGACCGCGGACGTGATCTCCTTCACCGGCTCGACCGGCGTCGGCCGGGCCGTGGTGCGGGCCGCGACCGAGCGCGGGGTGCCGGTGCAGGCCGAACTCGGCGGGCTGAACGCCGCGCTGGTGCTGCCGGACGCCGACATCGCGCAGGCCGCCGGGCACATCGCCGCGGCCGTCGCCGGGTACGCGGGGCAGAAGTGCACCGCCACCAGCCGGGTGATCGCGGTCGGCGCCGCCCACGAGCCGCTGCGCGAGGCGCTGGTCAAGGCGCTGGCGGCGGTCGACGACGCGGTCTGCGGGCCGGTGATCAACGCCGCCGCCCGGGAGCGGCTGACCGGCGCCGTCTCCTCGGCCGTCGAGGCCGGGGCGAGCGTGCTCACCGGCGGCCGGGTGCCCGAGCGGGCCGGCTGGTACGTCGAGCCGACCCTGCTCGCCGACGTGCCGGCCGAACACCCGCTGGCCCGCGAGGAGTTCTTCGGCCCGATCGCCGTGCTGCACGCCGCGGCCGACCTGGACGAGGCCATCGCGCTCGCCAATGACACCCCGCACAGCCTCTCCACCTCGGTGCACACCCGCAGCCTGGACGTGGCGCTGGCCGCCGCCGACCGGCTGGACGCCGGCATGATCCGGGTCAACGCCCCGTCCAGCGGCGTCGACTTCCACCTGCCCTTCGGCGGAGCCAAGGGCGCCAGCCACGGCGAGCGCGAGCAGGGCCAGGCGGCCCTGGACTTCTACACCGTCAGCCGGACCGTCAGCGTGCTGCCGGGAGGTGGCGCCTGATGTTCGTCCGCACCGTCGACTACCACACGGCCGGCGAGCCGTTCCGGATCGTGCTGGACGGCGTGCCGCCGATCCCCGGCGACACCGTCGCCGAACGCCGGGCCATCGCGCTCGGCGCGGGCGGCAGCGCGACCGCGCCCCGGCCCAGCGCGCTGGACGACGTCCGGCAGCTGCTCGTCCAGGAGCCGCGCGGCCACGCCGGGATGTACGGCGGCTTCCTGGTGCCGCCGGACGACGACGAGGCGCACCTGGGCGTGCTGTTCTGGCACAAGGACGGCTACTCCACCGCCTGCGGGCACGGCACCATCGCGCTCGGCGCCTGGGCCGTGGACTCCGGCCTGGTGCCCGCCCCCGCGGACGGCGTGGCACGGGTGCGGATCGACGTGCCGTCCGGCCGGGTCACCGCCCTGGTGCACCGGGCCGGCGGGCACACCACCGGGGTGACCTTCCGCAACGTGCCCAGCCGGGTGACCGCGCTGAAGCTGCCGGTGGAGACCTCGCTCGGCACCGTGGAGGTCGCCGTGGCGCACTCCGGCGCCTGCTACGCCTCGGTGTCCGCGGCCGCCCTCGGGCTCGCCGTGGAACCGGAGCGGCTGCCCGAACTCACCGCCGTGGGGCGGGAGATCAGGGCCGCGCTGGCCGGCGCCGAGGCGGTCGCGCACCCGACGGACGCCCGGCTCTCGGGTGTGTACGGAGTGGTGCTGTACGACGAACTCCCCTCGGTGGACGGGGTGCTGAACCAGCGGAACGTCACCGTCTTCGCCGACGGCCAGATCGACCGCTCGCCCTGCGGCTCCGGCACCTCCGCCCGGCTGGCGGTGCTCGCCGCCGAGGGGCGGCTGGCCCCCGGCGAGCCGCTGCGGCACGAGTCGATCATCGGGACGGTCTTCTCCGGCCGCTTCCTGCCGGGCGGCGACCCGCAGGGCGAGGGCGTGGTCACCGAGGTCGGCGGGGCGGCCTTCCGCACCGGCGAGCACGGCTTCGTCCTGGAGCCGGACGACGAGCTGGGAGCGGGGTTCCTGCTGTGAGCCGGACATCCGAGAGCCGGGCCGCCGAGAACCGGACCGCTGTGGTTCCGAGCGACCCGAGCCCGACCGCACTGCCCGGTACGGCGGTTGTGCCGCTCCAGTACGCCGTGGCGGGCACCGGCGGAGTCGGGCCCGCCGGTGCGGTGGGGGCGATCGAGCGGGTGCTGCTGGACGGGTTCGACCCGGAGGCGGCACCCGCCCGATCCGCCGTACCGGTGCCCGCCGGGGAACTGCTGATGATGCCGGCCGCCGCCGGGCCGTACGCGGGCGTGAAGATCGCCGGTGTCGCGCCGGCCAACCCGGAGCGGGGGCTGCCCCGGATCACCGGCAGCTACCTGCTCCTGGACGGGCCCACCCTGCAGCCGCTCGCCCTGCTGGACGGCGCCGCGCTCACCGCGCTGCGCACGCCCGCCGTCACCGCGGCCGCGCTGCGGCGGCTGGCGGTGCCGGAGGCCGAGCACCTGGTGCTGTTCGGCTCCGGGCCGCAGGCGTACGGGCACCTGGACGCCCTGCTCGCCGTCCGGCCGCTGCGCCGGCTCACCGTGGTGGCGCGCAACGCCGACCGGGCGCAGGCGCTGGCGGCGTACGGGCGGGAGCTCGGGCTGACGGCCGAGGTCGACGGTCCGCGGGCGGTCCGCGAGGCGGACCTGGTGGTCTGCTGCACCACCGCGCGCACGCCGCTGTTCGACGGCGCGCTGGTGCCCGCGCACGCGGCGGTGGCCGCGGTGGGCTCGCACGAGCCGGACGCGCGGGAGGTCGACGAACTGCTGGTCCAGCGGGCCGAGCTGTACGTGGAGGCGCGCACGGTCGCGGGCCGGGAGGCCGGGGACCTGCTGATGGCGGGCGTGACCGGGCGGCAGCTGTGGAACCTCTCCGAGCTGGTGCGCGGCGACGCGCTGGTGCCGGACGGGCGGCCGCGGTTCTTCAAGAGCGTCGGGATGGCCTGGCAGGACCTGGCCGTCGCGGCGGAGGTGTACCGGGCCGCGTCCTAAGGCCTGTCTGACGATTCCCGCCGGGTGCGCCTCGAATTGTCAGATATGCCCCAGCGGTTCAGTCGCCGAGGAACATGAGCCAACTGCCCGGGGTGGCGGCGCAGTTGGCGAGCAGGTTGCGCAGGTCGCGGACGGCCGCCCGCTGCTCCCCGGTGGTGCAGCGGGCGAGCAGCGCGGTGGCCTCCTCGAAGGCGGCGCCGGCGTCCTGCTCGTTGAACAGCGTGTCGCCGTACGGGTCGATCCGGCCGAGCCGGTGGTCGGACGGACGGGCGTGCGCGGCCAGGGCGTCGGCGAGACCGGCGCCGTGGTCGGTGGACAGGTGCAGCAGGTTCGGGCTGGTGCGGCGGCCGTTGTTCGGGCGGCCGTCGTACAGCGCGGCTTCGATCGACAAGTGCGTTACTCCTGGCCGTGGTTGGGAGTTGTGAACCGGAGTCGGCGCAGCGGGAAGGGATCCCCCGCTGCGCCGGCTCCTCACGTTTTCCGGCCGCCTCCCGGGCTTCTCGGGCCCGTCTCTCGGCTCGCCTTTCGGGCCGGCGGTCCGGTGTCGCGGGTCAGGCCCGGTCGTCGGCGTAGGCGGTGAGCAGGCGGGCCAGGTGCTTGCCGGTGACCAGTAGCGGCTGCTCGCTGCGGGCGACCTGGGCGGCGAGCTCGGCGCCCTCCAGGGTGCTGATCACGGTGCCGGCCAGCTCGCGGGCGTCCTGCTCGCCGACGCCGGCGGCGAGCAGCCGTTCCGCCACGACGGCCCGCCAGTTGGCGAAGGCCTCGGTCACCGCCTCCTCGATCACCGGCACGCGGCCGACCGTCTCCAGGGCCGTGCTGGTGATCGGGCAGCCGTCCTGCCAGTCGGACTCGCGCAGTTCCGTGGCGAGCATCCGGGTGCAGGAGGTCATCGCCTCGCCCAGGTCCGACGAGGAGCCGAGCCCGGCGCGCAGGAGGACGGCGAACTCCTCGTCCCCGTGCCGGATCGCCTCGGCGGCCAACTCCTGCTTGCCGCCCGGGAAGAAGTGGTAGACGGAGCCGAGGGTGGCCTCGGCCTCGCGGGAGATCTGCTTGATCCCGGTGCCCTCGTACCCCTGGCGCTGCAGCAGTCGGGAGGTGGCCCGGACGATCCGCTCGCGGGTGCCGGGCTTCGCTTCGGCCTTCGCGCTCGTCCTCGCGCTCGTTTTCGCGTCGGCTCTCTCGGGCGTGTTCACGCCGCGATCCTAGCCGAGATTCTGGGTAGAGCGTTCGTTCCAGTGCTGTGCTAGCGTCGGCCCGGCGCTCTGGATAGAGCGTTCGTTCCAGAGGAGGGGAAACGCATGTCCGTGGAGCAGCAGGCGCGGCGATCCGTGACGGTGATCGGGCTCGGCCCGATGGGGCAGGCCATGGCCGGGGCGTTCCTGGACGCCGGGTACGCCGTCACGGTGTGGAACCGCACCGCCGGGCGGGCCGACGCGCTCGTCGCCCGGGGTGCGCGGGCCGCATCCGACGCCGAGGCGGCGGTGGCGGCGAACGACCTGGTGGTGCTCAGCCTCACCGACTACGACGCGGTGTTCGAGGTGCTGGAGTCGGTCGAGCCGGCGCTGCGGGGGAGGACGGTCGTGAACCTCGGCTCGGACACTCCCGGGCGGGCCCGCGAGGCCGCCCGCTGGCTGGCCGAACGCGGCGCCGGCCACCTGACCGGCGGGGTGCAGGTGCCGCCGTCGGGCATCGGCAGCCCCGAGTCGTCCACCTTCTACAGCGGCCCGGTCGAGCTGTTCCAGCGGCACCGGGCCGCCCTGGAGGTGCTCACCGGGGCCGACTACCGGGGCGACGACCCCGGGCTGGCGCAGCTGTACTACCAGATCCAGATGGACCTGTTCTGGTCCTCGATGGTCGGCTACCTGCACGCCACGGCGATCGCCGAGGCCAACGGCATCTCGGCCGAGGAGTTTCGGCCGTACGCCCTGCCCACCGCCTCGCTGGTGCCGCGGATGATCGAGTTCTACGCGCCGCGGATCACCGCCGGGGACCACCGCGGGGACGTCGACCGGCTGACGATGGCACTCGCGAGCATCGAGCACGTCCGGGACACCGCGGAGGCGTCCGGGGTGGACGGCGCCCTGCCGGCCGTCCTCGCGGAGGCGGTCCGGCGGGGCGTGGCGGCCGGCGACGGCGCGGCCAGTCTGAGCACCCTGGTGGGCCGGTTCCGTCGGGCGTAGCCCTCCGTGCGGACCTGAAGATCGTGCGCCGTCGGCCGTTGTCACGGCCGCCGGCCGCTGACACCAAGGCATG